>CAZETN010000070.1:0-7337 GCA_964514475.1 uncultured Bacteroides sp. | reverse complement strand
GACGACTATCCCGGACTGCCCGAGGGTACGCTGCAGCTGATGCCCTCGCCCGAACAGTTCTCGCGCCTTGACTTTGACGCCACCGACTGCCCCGACCTGGTGCAGACACTCGTTGTAGTCGCCTGCATGCTGGGTATGCCCTTCCACATCACCGGCACCGCTACCCTGCGCGGCAAAGAGACCGACCGCATCGCAGCCCTGCTGAGCGAGTGCCTCAAGTTCGGCTGCGTGATTGAGGAGGACCGCGACTCCCTGATATGGGAGGGACGCCGCATGCCCATAACGCAACTCCCGGTCATAGACACCTGCGACGACCACCGCATGGCCATGGCTTTCGCACCGGCGGCTGTCTTCATTCCGGGGATATGCGTCCGCAACCCCGAAGTGGTGACCAAATCATATCCTGACTTCTGGAAAGACCTTGCCGCCGCCGGTTTCGTCATCCACGATATTCCGGACGACGCCGACCCCGCCGTCTACGGGACCGATGGGACGACAGAGGAAGAGGAGGGCCGGCAATGATGTCGTTGCAAGGTCCTGTGGTGCCCGTGCTGATTATCGCCGCCGCGCTGCTGCTGACAGGCCTTGTGCTGTATCTGCACAACCGCCTGTATTACAAAGACAAAGACAGCGGCGATGATACAGAGGTCCCCGCACGCCCCGACGGCTGCTGCGGGCTGCACGAGGTGTGCGAGAAAGCGGCCGACGACGTGCTGGGCGAGCATCTGTACTACGATGACGAGGAACTCGACGCTTTCCGCGGGCGTCAGCCCGAAGACTATACCGAGGCCGAAACCGAGGTTTTCCGCGACATCATGCTCACCCTGCGGCGCGACGAACTGCTGTCGTGGACAGCGGCCCTCGAAGCCCGCGGCATTTCCCTGCCGGCGCCCCTACGCGACGAGCTGGTGATATTGCTTGACGGATAAGGGACTATCCGGCACGGAGGGCCGCGCGTACGGCGGCACGAATTCGGGCTGCGTGAGGTGTACTTCCCCGCAGTATGCCCATGACCGTTTCGATGTATGCCTCCTTGCCGTTGAGTCCGCAGAGCTGGGGAACGTTGCAGCCGGGAAGCATGGACTTCTGGTTGTAGACGCGCAGTATCGAACGGTAATCGCCCGACTTCACATAGCCGTGGAACTCACGGCAGAAACCCTCGTACAGTCCGCGCGGATTAATCTCGCCGGTCAGCGAGTCGATGTGGCGCTCAAGGGCGTCGATGTCGCTGAAACGACCGTCGATACGGTACTCGACAGTGCGTTTTACGCGGTGACGCGTATGCTGCAGGGCCTGCTGGCGCAGGTCATGGTCAAACATCTTTATTATGCTTCGGCGCACTGTTTCGGCCACCTTGCATCCGTCCTTGTGGCGGAATGCGGCGACAGCCTCGATTACCTCGGGCAACAGAAGCATATTCTCGATTTCGGCCACATCGGGCACCATGACATTCTTTCCGCGCAGATAGGCCACCTCGCCGTCGTCGCGGCGGTCGCGGTCCACAATGCCGCGGGCCTGCAGGTGGTGGAAGCCGTTGAGGTCGTTGAAAGTACGCGTGGCCTCGATAACCTTGTTGCAGCTGCCCAGCGACTTTACCGTATAGTCGGGGAAAATCAGCAGATACAGATTTGCGTCGATCGAGCGCTGGTCGCCTTCGATAAAGAGAACCGGCTTGCGCGCACCCATGATGTCGAGCGAAATCTGGTCGGTGAGTATCGAGTCGGCCGGGACAATGCGGTAGTCCCATACCCTGTCGGCGGTGTTGCACGAGCGTACCCACACGAACGCCGCGTTGTGGCGCGAAGCCGCGAACTCCAGATCGTGGGTGATATATACCGGCAGACAGTCGGGGCGCAGCTGCTCGAGCCGGTTCCATACGCTCTGCAGCGTACTGGGGTGCATGAACATCTCGGGACTGTCGACCATGACCACCGCATTCCGGGGGGCATACAGCAGAGCCGCGCCATAATAGAGCACGGCACGCTCGCCGTCTGAGAGACGCCCGGCCACAAAGGTGTCGTCGCTGCCGTCACGGCCGAACAGGATGTTTCCCGAGTCGACGAGGACCCTGTTTGCGGGAAATACTTCCTGCCAGAAACGTATCAGAGTGTCAATGCGGGTTTCGGGCGCGTTGCGTATGTCGCGGACCGGATTGGCGTCGCCCTCGCAGCGGGCGAACTTGAAGCGGAACAGATTAACCAGTTCATCGCTGACCAGCAGGGTCAGCAGCCTGTCCAGGCGCGTCTGTCGCCGTGTCTTGTCATACGCCGGCACGGCGCCCGCCTGCTGGTGCAGACGGTCGATGGCCCAGTGCGCCGGGTCAGGTTCGGTTACATTATACAGGGCATCCAGGGCATTCAGGCGATAGGCGCCGTCGCCAAGGTCAGCGGCCAGACGGTTCGCGAAGCGCGTCTTACCGGCTCCGTTGGCACCGATTATCACTATTGACGAGCATTCCGAGGTGTCGACCCATTCGGGGTCGCCGTCGGCGCGTGGCGGCAGAGGAAAGCCGTTCCGGGTGGATTGAGGAGACATATCGATACTATTTCTGCAGTATTTTTTCGATTGCGAGCTGGGCGAGCAGCAAGCCGAAGGTAGCCGTTGTCGTCACTATCGTGCCGTTTACACGCTTCCGGCCGTTAGGGGTATCGGACGGAGGCAGTTCCATGCTGTTTTTTACCGATTTGGGACAATACACACACTTGAACTTACGTGCCGGGAAACGTCCGAGGCGCCTGAATCGGTCGCGCAGGGCCCTGGCCAGGGGACAGCCCTTTACCTGATAGAACTCGGCTACCCCGACAGCAAGTATATCTGTTTTGAGAGCCGCGCCCATCGATGATACTAGACGTGCGTGCCGGCAGCGTGTGGCGTTGAGAATCAGCGAAGCCTTTGCGTCCAGCGAGTCAATGGCATCGACAATGACATCGTAGCTGTCCAGAGCGAAACCGGCAGCATTGTCCTCGCAATATACTCCTGCCACGGCATGTACGCGACAGTCCGGATTGACGGCATGTATGCGGCGCGCCATGACGTCGGCCTTCAGCTGGCCTGCCGTAGTCCGGTCGGCCACAAGCTGGCGGTTGATGTTCGAAGGAGCCACGGTATCGCTGTCAACCACCGTTATCGCGCCCACGCCTGTGCGCGCCAAAGCCTCGGCACACCATGAGCCCACTCCGCCGACACCGAAGACGATGACGCGGGCGCCGCGCAGACGGGCCATGCCCCCGTCGCCGAGCAGCAGGGCAGTGCGCTGCTGTGCCTCGGATATGTGTTCTGTCTTTTCTGTCATATTGCAAATATAGACAAAAGTCGCAATTTTTTTATAAATTTGCAACAGACAAATCCCATCCGAACCAATGTACAGGAAACTCAGGACAATGCGTATGGCCGTAGCCGTAACGGTACTTGCCGTAATGACGGCGGGACTATGCGGCGCCGGCGGCTGGCTCGGGGCGCTGTCGGACAGACTGGATGCCCTGCAGATTGCGGGTGCCGCGGCCGGTGGCGCTTTGGTGTGGCTGCTGTTCTGGGCTATCGTTACGCTGCTGTTCGGACGCGTCTACTGCTCCACCGTCTGTCCTGCAGGCACCTGTCTCGACATCGTGTGCCGCATAAGGGCGCGACGTATCAAGGGGCCGCTGACACAGTTCGGAGTGGCACGCGGCTACCCCAATCTGCGGCTGCTTGTGCTGCTTGTATACATAGAGGCTGTGGCCCTGGGAGCCTCGGCCGTTACAAATTGGCTCGACCCGGTCGCCGATTTCGGACGGCTCTTCTCCGTATGGGGCACCGTCAGCCTGTCCGGAATTGCCGGCGCCATGATTGTGCTCGTGGCCGGCGTGGCCACGGCGTGGCGCGACGGACGGCTGCTGTGCAACAGCATCTGTCCCGCGGGAGCGGCGCTTGGCGGCATATCATCGGTGGCGCTGATGGGTTTCGACATCAACCCCGACCTATGCACACACTGCGGCACCTGCGAACGGGGATGCAAGAGCCGCTGCATAAACTCGGACCGCTGCCTTATTGACAACTCGCGCTGCGTCGCCTGTTTCGACTGCGCTGCCTCGTGCCCCAACAACGCCATACACTGGACGGCCAACCGTCACCGGCTGCAGTGGCCGCTGCTGATGCGTACCGGCACGGACACAGGAGTAAAGACCTCGGACGCGGCACAATGCTTTGATAAAAACTCAAAAACACAATGAAACAATACCTCGAACTGCTGAACCGTATCGTCACCGAAGGAACTGCCAAAAGCGACCGTACGGGCACCGGCACACACAGCGTTTTCGGACATCAGATGCGTTTCGACCTGCGCGACGGTTTTCCTCTCCTGACAACAAAAAAGCTGCACCTTAAGTCGATAATATACGAACTGCTGTGGTTTCTGCGCGGCGACACAAATATCCGCTACCTGAACGAGCACGGCGTGCGCATCTGGAACGAATGGGCCGACGCCGACGGCGACCTTGGACATATATACGGATACCAGTGGCGCTCGTGGCCCGCTGCCGACGGCACCATGGTCGACCAGATCAGTCAGGTGGTCAACGACATAAAGACCAATCCCGACTCACGGCGCCTCATCGTCTCGGCCTGGAATGTCGCCGACATCCCGAACATGAAACTGCCTCCATGTCATGCCATGTTCCAGTTCTATGTTGCCGACGGACGTCTGTCGCTGCAACTATACCAGCGCTCGGCCGACTGCTTCCTTGGCGTACCCTTCAACATAGCCTCGTACGCACTGCTGCTGATGATGGTGGCACAGGTGACCGGACTCGAACCCGGCGAATTTGTCCACACCCTGGGCGACGCCCACATATACAACAACCACCTCGATCAGGTGCGTCTGCAACTGACGCGCGACCCGCGCCCGCTGCCGCGGATGACCCTGAATTCCGCCGTAACCGACATTTTCGGATTTGATTACAACGACTTCACACTCACTGACTATAACCCCCACCCGCACATCGCGGGCCAGGTTAGCGTATGACAACACCATGACAGTAACCATTATCGCAGCCGTGGCCCGCGACAGGGCCATCGGTATCGGGGGTGACATGCCCTTCCACATTTCGGCCGATCTGCGTCGCTTCAAGGCTCTCACCATGGGCCATCCCCTGGTAATGGGGCGCCGGACATTCGACAGCCTGCCCGGCGGCGCGCTGCCCGGACGCCGCAATATTGTAATCACACGGCAGTCAGACTGGTCGGCTCCGGACGCCGAAACCGCCCACAGCCTCGACGAGGCGCTCGCCATGTGCGATGACGGCGACGAGGTTATGATTATCGGCGGCGGCGAAATCTACGCGAGCGCCCTCCCACATGTCACGCGGCTGCTGCTCACCGAAATCGAGGCCTCCGTCCCCGAAGCCGACACCTACTTTCCGGACCTCGACCTCACCGACTGGCACGAAACCGAGGTGTCGCCCTACACCACCGACCCGCGAAGCGGCGTCTCCTACCGCTTCCGCGAAATCCGCCGCGACGCCTGAACCGACCGCTGCGACACAACAAACTGACACGCATCCGAGATGCAACGAGGCCATGCCCTTTCAGGGCATGGCCTCGTTGTTTACGCCCGTTCAGGGCGATATGGGTTCACAGGTTAATCAGAGGGCGAACACTTTGGTTGCGGTCTTACCCTGTTTCTTGATTACGAGCTGGCCGGCAGCGGGGTTGCTTACGCGGACACCCTGCAGGTTGTAGTACTCGACGGGAGCGTTGGCGTCTTCGTCGGCGATAACGTCATTGACACCGGCAACGAAGCCTTCGGGAGCGATGAGGTAACGGCCCAGGCCGTTGCACAGCTGATAGTGGGTAACGTAGCAGCCTTCAACACCATTTTCGTCCTTGACAACGTCGGTGTAGATCGAGTGGTTCCAGATACCGCCGTTCTTTTCTTCGCCGCAGCCTTCTGCGGGGAAGCGCCACAGTTTGGTAGAACCGGTGAGGGTGTTGTCAGCCGAAGCCTTGAGAGCGTCGAGGTGAGCGCCACCACCGGGAGCATTAACGGTAGCGGCAACAACGAAGTACAGCTGGTCACCGAAGTAGAACTCGGCGATACCGCTCTGCGAGCCGCTGGGAATAACGGCGAGGTCCTTTTCGAAATCGAAGGCGTCAACAAGGCTGCCGTCGGTGTCATACAGGGCGGGAGGAGTATTCTGACCGTTCACATAGAAGAGCTGGCCGAGCTGCTCAGGGTCGTCAGTGCGGACGATGCGAACCGAGGTTGTCGAACCGAAAGCTGCGATTTCACTGCCTTTGGGGTTGTAGCTGAGCTCATCGATTGACTGGAAGTTGTAGGCCTGACCAGACATGTGGGGACCCCACTTGTCTTCGCCCTGCTCGCAACGCCAGCCTACAACACCGGCGCAAGTGCCGGCACCCGAAGCCTCGATGACTACGCAGGCGTTCTTTTCGCGGGTAACGTCACCTACGAGGTCGCAATAGTCGTAACGCAGAGCAGCCTGATCTCCGCTAAGGCCTTCTTCGCTGCAATCCACGCCAAGGTCCTTGGTAACGGCCGAAAGCACGCCGTTCTCCAGGTCGGTGAAGTAGTAGAGAGTGCGCTTGGCGCCGTTTTCGTGCTTGAGCACAATGTTGGAAATCCATACATGACCGTAGTCGTCAAGGCCGATGTTGTGTGCGCCGAAATACTCGTTGAACTGTACGCCGTCAAGAGTTACAGCGGTTTTCTTGACGAAAGCGCCGGTGTTCTTGTCGAAGAGGTTGATGAAGACATTGTTGTCACCGTCACGCTCGGGGATGATGACGTATTTGTCGGTGGTGGCAGCCATACGGCCGCTGTTTCCGGTGGCGAGAGTGTGGACGTTTTCAGCGGTCCACTGGCCTGCGTAGCGGGTGTACTCCCACAGCTTGGTGAGTGTCAGACCGTCGACGGTCTCGTAGGTAGCGGCGAACGAAGTGCCTACCAGCGAAGCCATAGCGGCAAAGAGTAAAGATTTCTTCATAAGAAAAAATTTAAGATTGGTTAAAAATATTTTGGAATATAGGTTTTGTCGGTATTACGACATCGTGTAGCGTGGCTGGATTAGATTTATGTGACGTGGCAATCAGGGATACCGTGGACTCAGGACAAATGACAAGGCTGCTGGTCTCTGACAACCGTACAGTTCTCTAAATGATACATGGCGATATGTCTATCAATGGATGTCAAAGTGATGTTTAAGGCTGGCATCATCAAGGCATTGTTAGAATTCCACCGCAAATATATGAATAATTTTGTAGTTTCAAAAACAAATCGGCATATTTTTGCCGGGAAAGATTCCAATAAGAAGTGCAACGGCCCTTTCCTCACTCCTCCTCAG
>CAZETN010000069.1:0-7423 GCA_964514475.1 uncultured Bacteroides sp. | reverse complement strand
CAGATTCATCAACGGCCCTCTGTTCAACAAGCTCAGAACCGCTCATCCCGACGGCGCTCCAGCTCACATGAGCACAAAGGCCGAGGCTTATGCAGCTACCAAGAACATGATCATCGCCACCAAGCTGGTTTACAACGAAACACTTGACCTCGACAAACTCGTCGCTGGCTGGAAGTTCTTCGCTCCCGACCACAAGAACGACGTTATGCTGACTCACGAGCAGCTTGCCGAATACGGTCTTGATATCCGCTACTTCGTTCCCGAGCAGCCCTACTACGACCAGGCTGACGACAACACCAACCAGCAGCTGTTCGCCAAGCTCGACGGTTCTGTCCTGTCTCCCGTTACCGCTACCGGTGTAGCCGGCAACAAGAGCATCATCGGCCGTCAGCCCATCATCGGCGCTGTCCTCTATGACAAGAACAACGACAACCAGGTTGTTGACTGCAAGTACTTCAAGGTTCTCTACACCGCTGAGAAAATGAACGACATCGTTGTTCCCTTCCCCGGCTTCGCTCCCGAGACCATGGGCTGCGACATCATGAACATCGCCATCACCTGGAAGCAGTTCCAGGACCTCGTACTCGAGAAATATGGTGAAAGCGGTATGTCGAAGGAAGACTTCGCCAAGATCTATCAGGTTTACGGTGCCGCTACTTCGGCAAGCAAGGGTACTCTCGCTGTCGACATCAAACAGGACAACACCGGCGGTTCGACACCCATAATCGAATGGGCTCTCAATCCCGACGACCTGTCGCCTGTAACTCCCGGTCAGAGCATCAACCTCACCGCCACCGTTACATTCTACGATCCCAAGGGTCTGTATCCCAATGTTGTCGTTACCCTGACCCGCACCATCAACGTGCCCGGTAAGGCTACCCTCAACGGCGTCAACGGCGACTACTGGCAGGGCGATGTCCTCCGCATCCTCCCCGTGCCCATGAAGGGTACTGTCTGCGGCAATCAGAAGGCCGACTACAGCACCAACATCCTTCAGGACCGTCTGAAATCCTATGTAAGCGGCCTCCTCGACTGCGCTACCTGGGATGTCAACTTCGCCGCCGGTAATCCCGCTTATCCCGGTGCCCTCGTATTCAACAGCCCGCAGAACGGTGCCAACTTCGGTCACTGGCTGATGACAAAGGCTAACCAGGACAAGCTCGACGAAATCCTGTATCAGATCGAGAACGACGCAGCCGGTATCGCCCTCGTAGAGCGTGCCAACAACAACAACCACTACTACGACGTAACTATCAACTGGCAGTCGAACGTCAACGGCAACAGCCTCAACGCTTACACCTTCGCTACCAGCAAACTGCGTATCCTCCAGGTACTCAGCGTAGACGCTCAGACCACCAACGGCGTGACCGACAACAGCGTCGAGCAGACCCTCGAGCTCGCTGGTCTCCTTTCGATGCACGACGCTTACGGTAACCTCGTAGCAAACGTAGGCGGTCTGCCCGGTGAGTTCTACAAGTTCTACCAAGTTAAGTCTGCAGTCTTCGGCAGCAACCTCACTATCGCCAACAGCGCAAGCGCATCTGCGGCAGAACGTCGTCCTCTGGGCGCATACAACGACGATCCCACCGTCACTGTAACTGCCAACGGTCACTTCAGCTACACCAACGAGGGTACACCTCTGGCACGCAACATCTACATCTTCGTGCCCGTGACCATCACCCACCGCTGGGGCGTCCTGAAGACAGAAGTTGCTGTTCCCGTAGCAAAGAAAATCTAACCTGTCAGCAAGAAACTCTGATAACGTCTTTTTGGGACTGCGAACAGGACAGGGAGGCTGAACTCCCGAGCGATACCTCCTTGTCTTGCTCGTAAAAACCGAAGACAGTTCATTACTTAGGAATCCGACCTTCGTGAGAAGGCCGGATTTCCGTCTATAAAGGCCGCGCCTTTTTATCACATTGACACAGTACCTCGGTAAAGTTCTTGCCGCGGAACCGTTTTTTTGCGAAAATTTTGTACCTTTGCGTTATTGTGTATAAATAGGCCCTGACTATTAGCATGGAAGACCCCGAAGACGACAAATTACTCCCTGACAATACCGCCGGCGGCATCGGTGATGCCGATGAAACACCTGATACCGAGTTTTCAGGCGATTCGTATACTGACAGCACTGACATCGGCGAGCCGGATGTCGAGGCTGAGGCGCATGCTTCGGCACTGCCGTACGTGAGCGGTGCTGAAGTGCCGCGTCACCTGCTGCAGGGTATGTATCAGAACTGGTTTCTGGAATATGCCTCGTATGTGATTCTCGAACGCGCCGTGCCACATATGGAGGACGGTCTGAAGCCGGTGCAGCGCCGTATCCTGCATACAATGAAGACGCTTGATGACGGTCGCTTCAACAAGGTAGCCAATATAGTCGGAGCCACAATGCAGTATCACCCTCACGGCGATGCGTCCATCAACGACGCGCTTGTGCAGCTTGGCCAGAAGGACCTCCTTGTCGAGACTCAGGGTAACTGGGGCAACATCCTCACGGGCGCCCCCGCGGCCGCCGGCCGTTACATTGAGGCGCGCCTTTCGCAGTTTGCACTTGATGTGCTGTACAGTCCCAAGGTGACGGAGTGGATGCTGAGTTACGACGGGCGCAAGAATGAGCCCGTGACCCTGCCTGCAAAATTCCCGCTGCTTCTCGCCCAGGGCGCCGAAGGCATAGCCGTGGGTCTGTCGTCGAAGATACTTCCGCACAACTTTAACGAAATCATCGATGCCGCAGTGGCCTATCTGCATGGCGAGGAATTCAGTCTTTACCCCGATTTCGTAACCGGCGGTCTCATTGACGTGTCCCGCTATAACGATGGCGCCCGGGGAGGCTCGCTGCAGATACGCGCGAAAATAGAAAAGATTGACAACCGTACACTGGCTATTACCGAAATACCTTTCGGCAAAACCACGAACACACTGATCGAGTCAATACTCAAAGCCTTTGAAAAAGGAAAAATCAAGATACGCAAGATCGAGAACCTTACGGCCCGCGAGCCGCGCATACTCATACATCTGCAGCCAGGTACGTCGTCGGACAAGACAATCGATGCGTTGTACGCCTTCACCGACTGTCAGGTAAAGATTTCGCCCAACTGCTGCATTATCGAGGACCGACAGCCGAAATTTCTGAGTGTCAGCGATGTGTTGCGTCGGTCGGTAGACCGCACGGAACATATACTGCAGCGCGAGCTTGAGATTGAGTTGGGCGAAGTGCGCGAGATGTTGTTCTTTGCCAGCCTCGAACGTTATTTTATCGAAAAACGTATATACAAGGCCAAGGAGTACGAGCAGGCGCCTGACATGGATGCGGCAGTGGCGTATGTGGACTCGCGCCTTGAGCCGATAAAGAAGAAGCTGTACCGCGAGATTACCCGCGATGACATATTGCGCCTGTTTGAAATCAAGATGAAGCGCATACTGCGTTTCAGTGCCGACGACGCGGACCGGCTGATTGCCGGGTATAATGACCGTATCGCTGATCTTAAGGACAAAATCAAGCACATAACCGACTTTACCGTCGGGTGGTATCGTAACCTCAAGAAGAAATACGGCGCCAACTATCCCCGTCAGACCGTTCTGCGCAGCTTCAACTCAATCGAAGCTGCCCAGGTGGCTGAGGCAAACGAAAAACTGTATATAAACCGGCAGGAGGGCTTCATTGGTACTGCGCTTAAGAAGGACGATGACACCGAGTATCTGCTCAACTGCTCGAGTCTTGACGATATCATCATTTTTTACAAGGACGGACGTTACAAGGTCGTGCGTGTGGCCGAAAAACTGTTCGTAGGCAAAAATGTACTGCATGTGGGCGTTTTCAAAAAGAATGACAAGCGCACCCACTACAACGTCATCTACCAGAACGGCAAGGGTGGCGCATATTATATGAAGCGTTTCATCGTCACCGGCGTAACCCGCGACAAGGAGTACAACGTGACTCAGGACCGTCCCGACAGCCGTGTGCCCGGCAGCCGCGTGGTATGGTTTTCGGCAAACCCCAACGGCGAGGCCGAGGTGGTGCGCGTCACCCTCAAGCCCAAGCAGCGCCTCAAGACGCTGCAGTTCGATGTCGATTTCGGTGAGCTGCTTGTCAAGGGACGCCAGTCTTTGGGCAACCTTGTCACCAAGAACGAGGTACACCGCTTCTCGCTCAAGGAAAAAGGCACCTCCACTCTGGGCGGACGCAAGGTGTGGTTCGACTGGGACGTGCTGCGTATTAACTACGACGGACGCGGCGAACTGCTGGGCGAGTTTCAGGGAGCCGACCGCATCCTGGTACTGCTCAAGGACGGCAGCTATTATACCTCGACGTACGAAGACACCAACCACTACGAGGACAATGTGCTGCGCATCGAAAAATTCCGTCCGGGACATATCTTCACGGTAATTCTATACGATGCCGACAACCAGAATTATCCGTACATAAAGCGTTTTGTGTTCGAGGCTGTCACCAAAAAACAGCGCTGGCTGGGCGAGAATGCCGCCAACAGACTGGTTGCGCTCAGTGACCACGCCGGGGCCCGTTTCGAAATCACATTCGGGGGCAACGATGATTTCCGCGAACCGCTTATCGTCGATGCCGCGCGGTTTATCGCCGTAAAGTCAATCAAGGCCAAAGGCAAGCGACTAACAACATATCAGATAGGTACGGTTACCGAACTTGAACCGGACACCACGGTAGAGGAAAACGAGGGAAACGAGACGCCCGAAGAACCCGGAAACGATTTTATGCCGGAACCGGACCGCCCTGACGATGAGGTTCGTGACGAAATCACAGGACAGCGGCGCCTGTTCGGCGACGAAGATTCGCCGTCCTGAAACGTATCGCAAATATGAAACGTATACATACCGTAATAGCGGCGTTGTGCGCCGCAGTCGCGATGCATGGACAGGACAGCATGCCGGAGCCGCTTCGCCCTGTGCTCTCGGCCTATAGTGTCGAGGCCGGTTCGGCACATCTTGCCGACACTTATCTTACGCCACTGCGATACACCGGCTGGCATACAGCTTTGTGCTACGAGCGTATGCAGGCGATGAAGATTTCGCCCGAGCGATGGATTATGCAACTTGACGGCGCCCTAAATGTTGACCGTACACTCAACAGCCCGGCCCGCAACAGCACGATGTGGAACTTCGAACTGGACATGCGATGGTGTGCCATGCGGCGCCATACCCTCGTGAGCGGCCTGACGTTTGCCGCCGGACCCGGTGTAAACTTGCGCGGAGGTGCCCTGTACCTGTCACGCAACAGCAACAACCCGGCGTCGGCAAAGGGTGCGCTGACTCTCGATGCCCGCGGCATGGCGTCCTGTCCTGTCCGTATCGGACAGCTGCCCGTTGTGCTCCGCTATGAGGTAGCCTTACCGGTTGTCGGCGCCTTTTTCGCCCCGGACTATGGCCAGCTTTACTATGAGATATGGCTGGGCGAGCGCAGCGGACTGTGCCACATGGCGCACTGGGGAGCGTATTTCGCCATGGACAACCTGCTTACGGCGGATTTGCGTCTCGGAGGTACCACTCTGCGCGTCGGCTACCGCAACCACATACTTTCAACAAAAGCCGAGGACATAGTATCGAGGCGTGTGACACACGCGTTTACTGTAGGCATAGCCACCGAATGGCTGTCGCTGTCGCCGCGAAAACGGAGCACGCCCGATGCGCGCATAATATCTGCACTTTACTGAAGCCGCCATGACCAGATACCTCAGACTCTTTGTGATGGCCCTTGTATCAGGCCTTATGCTGTCCGGCTGCCATTCCATACCCGAGTATGAGAATACGGCCAAAGGAAACTTCGACCTGCTCTGGACAATTTTTGACGAGCATTACTGCTTTTTCGAGGAGGCGGGAGTCGACTGGGACGCCGTTTATGACAAATATTCGCCACGTGTCGAGGCTTGCCGGACCAACCGCGAACTGTTCGACCTCTGTGCCGAAATGATAAATGAACTGCGCGACGGTCATGTCAACCTGTCTTCGTCATTTGCCACCTCATACTACAAGAAGTGGTGGTCCGACTATCCGCAGAACTATGACTGGCGTGTCATAAACGAAAACTATCTTTATTTCAAGGGGCAGCAGATAGGGGCATTTACATACGCCATCCTGCCTCAGAATGTGGGATATATATCCCTGCCGACTTTCGCGCAGGGCATTGGTGAAGGAAATCTGGACAACATACTCAGTTATCTGGCCATTACAAATGGACTGATAATCGATGTCCGCGACAACGGCGGAGGCGACATGACCAATGTCGAGACCTGGGTGTCGCGCTTTATCTCCGGCCGTACCCTCGCCGGCAGCATCCGTCATAAAACAGGCAAGGGTCACAACGACTTCTCAGAACCGTACGAGTATTACTATTCTCCCCCGGGCGACGGCCACATACAGTGGGGCAAGCCCGTTGTCATACTCACTAACCGCAGCACCTTCAGCGCCGCCAACAACTTTGTGTCAATAATGCGCCTGCTGCCCGGTGTCACACAAATCGGCGACGTCACCGGTGGCGGTTGCGGCATGCCTCTTTCGTTCGAGCTGCCTTCCGGCTGGGGCGTACGGCTGTCGGCCTGCCCTGTCAGCGATGCAGAAGGTAATCTCACCGAATTCGGCCTCGCCCCGCACATTGCCGTCGATATCACTCCCGCGGACATTGCCGCCGGGCGCGACCCCATCCTCGACCGCGCCATCGCCCTTATTTCGCGCGGTACCGGCCCGTCCATCCCCTGATTACCGGACGCCAGTTCTACAGCTGTATTCAGAGCTGGGAGAAGCGGCGGCGGTGGCGCAGGTAGTAGGCTGTGAGGATATTGTGGCGGGTATCGGTTCGGTTGTCGAGCAGGTCGGTGTCGGGGTGAGTCGTGTAGGCTGTACGCATGCGGCGGAAGTCGCGGTGCGCGCGGAGGACGGCGCGGGCATTGGCGGTGTCAAGGGTGAGCGCGAACTTTACAAAGGCGACGGTGTCGAGCAGGCGGCGCACGAACAGTTTGCGGCGGCGTGTGCTGTCGGGCAGGTTCTTATGCAGTAACAGCAGGTTGTTGCGGAAGTTCAGGTATGTCTTGCGCGGGTTGGAAGCGGGCAGTGAACCGCCTCCCAGATGGTATACAGTGCTTGACGGAACAGCGTAGATGCCGTATCCGGCGAGAAGCAGGCGCCAGCATAAATCAATTTCTTCCATATGGGCGAAGAACCGTTCGTCAAGGCCGCCGACTTCGAGGTATGCTTTTGTACGCACTGTCAGCGCGGCACCTGTGGCCCAGAATACAGGAATGGGGTTGTCGTACTGGCCGTGGTCCTTTTCGCATGTGCCGAGAATGCGGCCGCGGCAATACGGAAAGCCGTGGCAGTCGATAAATCCGCCGGAGGCCCCGGCATATTCGAAGGTGTCGCGCGCCTTGTCCTAGGTAATCTTGTGCTGTACGGC
>CAZETN010000068.1:0-7465 GCA_964514475.1 uncultured Bacteroides sp. | reverse complement strand
GGGAGCTTGCCCGGTTTGCGGGCCGGAACGAAACCTGCGCCGAGTTCAAAAGCCAGAATGGAGCCGCCGATAAAACCACGGCTCTCGATGCCGACGACTTTGGTGACACCCTTGTCACGGTACAACTGCGAAAGGTCCCAGCCGATGATATGAAGGGCACGGGGGTCCTTGAAAGCGGTGGTGAGGTCTTTGAAGACAATGCCCTTTGTCGGGAAATCCACTACGTCACGGATTTTAGATTTAATGTAATCCATATCTTTTAAGTTTGGTATTTTGAATAATCGGAATAATGAAGTTGTCGATTTTATGTTTCACAATCTGAACGTACGGACAGGTCGCGATTGCGGCCTCAGGAACAAGCTGGATAAGTATTTGAGAATACGCGATTTGCCTTGAAATTGTTCCACGTGGAACAACCGTTCCCGGGCTTTGCTTCCTAACGTCCGGAAAGCATAAGCAATATGTTTATGTCGGCGGGACTGACGCCGGGAATTCGGGACGCCTGCGCTATCGTCAGGGGATCGACGCGCGTAAGTTTCTGCCGCGCCTCGGTACTGAGCGCATTCATGGACGAGTAGTCGAAACGGCCACGGATACGTATGCTTTCGAGACGCTGAAGCTTGTCGGCTGTCTGCCGCTCGCGCTCTATATAACCGGCATACTTGATGGCGGTATCGGCATCCTGCACTATGACGGCACGCTGCTCGGGATCGAGTGCATCAATATATGCCATCACCCGCGGCAGCTGCCCGGCGAGGAGCTGCAGACTAAGCTGGGGGCGTGTCACAAGGTCGGCAAGCCGCACACTCTGGCGCAACGGCGTAGACCCGACTGACTCGAGCAACGTATCAACTTCGGCGGCGCGTACGGTAGTGGTGCGGCAAAAGTCCACCAGACCGGCGATGGCCTTCTGCTTTGCGCGGAAACTCTGCAGGCGCTCCTCCCCGACAAGGCCGAGAGCGGCGCCGCGTTCGGTCAGACGGGCGTCGGCATTATCCTGTCGCAGCAATATGCGGTATTCGGCACGGCTGGTAAACATGCGGTAGGGCTCATCTACGCCTTTTGTAATAAGGTCGTCGATAAGGACACCGATATAAGCCTCGTCACGTGCGAGCGTCAGCGGTTCGCGTCCAAGGACCTTGAGTGCGGCATTGGCTCCGGCTACCAGACCTTGTCCCGCAGCTTCCTCATAACCTGTGGTTCCGTTGATTTGACCCGCAAAGTACAGACCCTCGACAAGCTTTGTCTCAAGCGTGGCGTACAGCAGCGTAGGATCGAAAAAGTCGTACTCGATGGCATAGCCGGGCCGCAACAGATGCACATTTCGCAGTGCGGGGATGCGCTGAAGGGCACGGATCTGCACATCCATCGGCAATGACGACGAAAAGCCGTTGATGTAATATTCGGTTGTCGTCTCACCTTCCGGCTCAAGAAACAGCTGATGGCGGTCCTTGTCGGCAAAGGTGACGATTTTTGTCTCTATGGAAGGGCAGTAACGCGGTCCTATGCTCTGAATTTGTCCGTTATACAGGGGGCTCTCGGGCAGTGCCTCGCGCAAGATGGCATGTACCTCTTCGTTGGTGTAGCACGTGAAACAAGGGCGCTGACGGAGTTTACTGCGGGTTCCGGGAAGGTACGAAAAGCCGGGAAAATCGGCATCACCTTCCTGCGGTGTGGTCAGAGCGAAGTCAATGGTACGGCCGTCAATACGGGCCGGAGTGCCGGTTTTCATGCGGTCGGCCCGGAAACCCATTGCCGTCAGCTGCTCGGTGATGCCATGTGCGGCCGGCTCGGCGGTGCGGCCGCCCGGAACCATAGTGGGACCTATGTGCATAAGGCCGTTCAGAAAAGTGCCGTTGGTAAGGACCACAGCGCGGGCGCCGAAGGTGGCGCCGTTGACGGTATGCACGCCTGTGACACGCTTTTTGTCGTCGTCGAACACAAGACTGTCGACATTATCCTGCCACATATAAAGATTAGGTGTCTGCTCGAGAACCTCGCGCCATGCCTGGCTGAACTTCATACGGTCGCTCTGCGCACGCGGACTCCACATTGCCGGCCCCTTGCTGCGATTGAGCATGCGCGTCTGTATTGCAGTGCGGTCGGTGATAATGCCGGTCCAGCCGCCTAACGCATCTATCTCTCTGACTATCTGACCCTTAGCTATACCACCTATAGCCGGATTACATGACATCTGCGCGATTTTGTTCATATCTATGGTTATGAGCAAAACCGAACAGCCAAGACGGGCGGCAGCCGCGGCAGCTTCGCAGCCGGCATGGCCGGCACCAACAACAATTATGTCGTAAGAAGTTTGCATACAAATAGTTAATAACTGAAACGCCGCAAACGGGAACCTCGCTCCCGTAAATAAGGCACCCCCAAAAGGAGGCGGACGGTCTCTGTATAGTCCGGCTCAGCGGGCCGGGCTGCTGTTGTGTTTTGTGTCGTTACCTGACGCCGGTTACCGCGGGTTAAATTCCGGACCACAGGTCCAGGGCGCGGTTTTCGTGCGCCTCCATTATCTCACGCTCGCCCGGTCCTTTGTCGTTGATACCGCAGAGGTGCAATACGCCGTGGACCACCACACGCAGCAGCTCGCGGTCGTAGCTCTCCCCCACCCTATCGGCATTGGTGGCTACGGTGTCAAGCGAGATGTACATGTCGCCTCGCAGCATCTTGCCGCGGCAGTAGTCGAAGGTGATGATATCGGTGTAATAGTCGTGCTGCAGAAACTGACGGTTGACACGCAGTATTGTCTCGTCGTCGCAAAATACATATCCGAGCCGGTCAAGGATACGGCCATGCTCGTCGGCTACCTTCTGGAGCCAACGCGCCACGCGCGCCGTATCGAGTTCGGGCATGCCGACATTTTCTGTCTGCCACGAAATGCGTGACTCAACCGGACTTTTCAGACCAAAGGACATAGTTCGTCAAATTAACTCACAAAATTACAAAATTCGCACGAAAAAGCAAAGGCAAAAAATCGAGACCGCCTCAAAAACAAAATTTACAGCATCTATACATTAATTAACATTTTGATTTTTTCAGACACTTTTGATTTATCAAGACAGAATACGCCAAACAACATGTGTAACAACATATTAAGCAGCAATATTACGTGAATTGACGCCGTGAGAATTGAATATTCGCGGCCATCCAGACAGACGGCCGCAAATTTTTAACGCATGGCAGACAAAACAGGCACGCTTTCTCAATCTGCCATTCGGCGTCGGGCACAGACAGCGTACTAAACTGTCTTATTTATCCCGGGTGTCGGTTTTTTTTGTAAATTTGCAGCTAAGAGTGTTTCACGTGGAACCATTCATGCCACCGAAGCATAAATCCCCTTAAAAATTACAGAAATGAAAATTCTGGTTGTATATCACGATGCCGACTCTATTTTTTATAAAACGCTGGCTCTGATGATGCAGAAGCATCCCGACTCCGAAGTGATAGTTGCCGACGCAGGCGAGGGAGCTCCAAAACGAAAAAGCATACCCTCCGCACTTACTACCCGAAAAATTGCTGCGATAAAGTCAAAGTATA
This sequence comes from uncultured Bacteroides sp., assembly GCA_964514475.1. GTDB lineage: Bacteria > Bacteroidota > Bacteroidia > Bacteroidales > Muribaculaceae > CAG-873. Next base: position 3,916 of record CAZETN010000068.1, on the reverse strand, counting down.
CCAAGGCCGCAATACATGACCTGCGCGCACTCTTCGACGCCGAACAACCCGACGTTATTTTCGCACCCAGCACTTCCGGCCTATCGAATACCCTGTTTGCCATCAACGGAATTTTCAGGACAGTGACCGGCGCAGGCCATGCACCGGCAAAACCGGTCGTTGTCGGATACCGGGGAACTCAGGCCCGTGTCAAGCGTCTGGACCCCACATATCGTATCGCACTGATAAACCCGCACGTCAGACACCTCGTGTGCGAGACGCCCGATATAGCCGCATTGCTGTCAGAATATATTCCCGGACGGAAACTCAGTGTCCACGCCAAGCCATACGACCTGAGATGGGCTGAAAAAGCCATAGCCACCCCGGTGTCCCTGCAAGGCGACGGACTGCAGATTTCGTATGTGGGTATCACCGAAGGCCGACCGCACAAGGGCTTGCATCACCTGCTCGAGGCCATACGCATCCTGAACGGACGCAACATAAAGACCCACCTTACAGTGGTGGGACAGGCCGGGAAAGACGACATCGCCTCGGCGCCTGAAAACGTGACGTTTACCGGGAACCGCACTGACGCACTGAACCATATCGCCGCCTCAGACATTTTTGTATTGCCGTCGACACGCGACGCATCGCCCCGCGTCGTCCGCGAAGCCGAAGCCTGCGGCGTGCCAGTCATAGTCAGCAACATACCCGGAGCCCGCGATCTCGTGGTCACCTCCGGCGCCGGCATATGCGGAATTCTTACCGAACCGGCCAACCCCGGCGCCATAGCCGACGCCATACAGAGGCTGGAAGCGGACCCGGACCTGCGCCGCAAAATGGGCGAGAACGGACGCTGCAACATTGCCGCCAACTACCGCACAGACTGCTATGCCGAATACTTCTACAATCTCTTCAACTCATTGAAAGACAGCGATGCAAAACTCTGACCTCCGCGCCGCGGAAAAAGCGAGAAGGCATCACAAGTGGCCACGCCCCCTAAGCTGGAAAGGCGTGCTGGGCTGGACAACCGGCATGCTCGTCTTCAAGATGCTGTACTTCGACCTCATCTGGGCCCTCGGCTCGACATTCTCAGGCTTTCAGTTTCCGTTGGGATACATCACAAAACTGGGATTGGCGGCTCTGCTGACGCTGCCTCTGCTGATTGCACGCCGGCGTTGGTACGTGATTGCCGTCTGCATAGCGATGGACCTGTGGCTGGTGGCAAACCTGATGTATTTCCGCACATACTTTACTGTAATACCTGCCTCGAGCTACGGACTGGTCGGTAACCTTGCCGACTTCACCGACAGCGTCTGGGAGTCGTTGCGCTGGGCCGACCTCGGCTTCCCGGCGACAACCCTGCTGCTGCTTGTGGTGCTGAAAAAGACCGACATAAAGGCTGTCATAGCCGCTTCGGCACGCAAGTGCGCGCTCACGTTGGGCGCCTGCGTTCTCGGCAGCGCAGCCATCACAGGCGTATACCTTGCATGCAAGGGTGGATTCAAAAAGGCCTATCTCGACCTTATGTACGACTATTCGACTTGTGGCGCCGCCGTGTACACGATACCCGGAGCCATGTGCTATGAGCTGATAAAAGGCGACATCACGCTTACCCCGGAAATCGAACAACGCATCGAAACCTGGCTCGACGCACGCCCCGTCAACCGCTACACTCCTCCCCGGCGCGACAGCGTGCCGCAGAATGTCATAATCCTGCTGCTCGAATCATTCGAAAGCTGGCCGATCGGACTGACGGTAGAAGGTCAGGAACTGACCCCGAACCTGAACCGGCTCCTCGCCGAAGACCGCACTTTCTATGCCCCCAATGTGCTTACACAGGTAAAGGGCGCCCGCTCCATCGACGCACAGCTGCTGGTACATACCGGACTTCTTCCCGTAAGCTACGGAGCGTATTCGTACCGTTTCATACACAACGAGTACCCCTCGCTCGACAAGGCATGGAAAGCCAGATACGGGAGCGCAAGCCGCGCCGCATCGTTCACCGTCGACAAAAAGACTGTATGGAACGTGGCTGTCGTGGCCAGCGATTTCGGTTACGAACTGTATGACAAACCTATATGGCGGCTCGACGAAAAGACCGGACCGCGAGGGCGCCTGGGCGACATGTCCTTCCTTCGGCAGAGTCTGGAACACATCAGCGACGAGACTTTCTGGCCCGGCGACGGCCACACTCTGCTACAGTGCGTGACATATAGTGGCCATACACCCTTTGTTTTGCCCGAAAAGTCGAAAAATGTGCATTTCAGCCCGTCAATTCCCGAAAGACTGCGTAACTTTATGGCCGTTACCGAATACACCGACCGGGCCGTCGGAGCCTTTGTCGAAGGACTTCGCAAAAACCCGAAATTCAACAACACGATGATTGTAATCACAGGCGATCACGAAGGCCTCGGCGCCGAGCGTCCCAACTACATGCGCGACCCCATAGTGGGCGTTGCCATCGATTCGACCTGGCATACACCGCTCATCATACTGAATTCACCGGTAGCCGGCCGCTACGACGGCACGCTCGGACAGATAGACATCTACCCCACCCTGCTCGACCTGGCCGGACTGTGGGACTACGGCTGGAAAGGACTGGGACAAAGCATCCTCGACCCCGCCTTCGGCAGAGTTGCATACAGTTTCTACAAGGGCATGAACGGAAACACAGACGCTCTTGACGCGGACGCCGAACGACATCTGCGCGACAGCTACGACATCAGCGACCTCATTATTTCAACCAACTACTTCAAGACACATCCTGTCGATGTAAAAAAATGAACGCCAAGATAATAACACTGACGGCACCGGGCTTCGAAGGCCTGCAGTGGTGGCTGCGCAAGCTGGCACGCGAAGGCGTGCCCCCCGACGCACGCGAAGTATACCGCAACCGGCGCAACAGCATCTACGCCGTCAGTATAGACGGACAGGAACTCAACATCAAGGCCTTCGGGATGCCGCGCTTCCCGAACAACTATGTCTACACCCGATGGCGCGACAGCAAGGCACGCCGCTCGCTCGACAACGCCCTGACGCTCCGGCGGCTCGGCATCGAGACTCCCAAGCCCGTAGGCGCCGTGGAGGTTATCGAAAACGGGCAGCTTACCCACTCTTACTACGTGTCGCGACAAATCAACATCACCGGCGACATGCGCGACTGGAGTTCCAACCCCGAGGCCGCGGCCGCCGTCCCCGACCTGGCCGCACTGATGGTACGACTGCATGCCCAGGGCGTATTCCATAAGGACCTGTCGGCCGGAAACATAATGATAAAACGTGACCGCCGGGGACGCCGGCATCTGCTGCTGATCGACCTGAACCGCATGGAATTCAGCGTCTTCGACCACCGACGGCAGATGGAAAACTTCGAACGTATCTATCCCGAAAGCGCCGAGGAGACCGCACGTCTGGCGCGCCTGTACGCCCGCGCCGCGGGTCTTGACGAAGAAACCACCGTGAGCGAGGCCGAAGCCGCACGACAGCACTATCTGCGCGGCAAGGCCCGTTTCCGCACACTCAAGCGCCTGCTTCGCGGCAAACCGAGAAAACGCTGAAAATTCTTCACCAAAATCAAGAACATGGAAGACATAATAAAAATATACTGCCTTAACACAGGCGAATATATGGAGGCCCGCGGCGGCGAAAGCCTGCTCGAACTGGCCTCGAGGCTCCGCGACAAACTCGGCTTCGAACCCGTCTGCGCGCACGTGAACAACAAAACCGAGGGACTGCACTACCGGCTGTACGCGCCGAAAGACGTCGAATTCCTGACCCTGACGGCCGACAGCTCGCAACGGGCATACGTGCGCTCGCTGTGCATGATTCTTTACCGCGCCGTAACCCGTCTCTATCCGGGGGCGCGGCTGTGTGTCGAGCACTCGGTATCGCGCGGATATTACTGCCAGAGACACGGCGCCGGAAAAAACGTCTC
>CAZETN010000067.1:0-7527 GCA_964514475.1 uncultured Bacteroides sp. | reverse complement strand
CGATGGCAAGCCTCAACTGGTTGTTCATGCCGCAAAGTTACAAAATTCACTTCATAAAACAAAAATTGCATAGGCTATTTTTGCAGGGCCGTGTTCAAGGCCGATACAGCAGAGAGCGGCGGTGCGAGGCCGTGTCGGCGGCAAATGTCACGCCGGCAATGTCCATCAGGGTGTAAATCAGGTCGGCGCTGTTGAACTGTCTGTCGAGCGAGGCGAGGATGCGTTTTACCAGCAGCGGATTACGGCGTCGGTAGGACGGAGACACAAATATCATCATGGGGATGGGTTTCGCCGCCGCCACCGACCGCGGATTGCTGTCCACCGCCTGGTCGCAGATGCCGGCGTCGGAGACCGCCGCATCGATGCCGTGGTCGGACAGGTAAATTACCACGGCGTCCCGGTCGGCCATGCGGCGCATGATGCCGCATACTACAGCATCGTTGTACAGGATGGAGTTGTCGTACTGGTTCAGCAGATATTCGAGCCACGGGGTGCGCGGGTCATATTCTTTTGGCCCGAAGACGCTGTACTCGTCAGGGAAACGGTTGGTGAAGGTGGGATGCGACCCCATCAGGTGTACCACATAGAACCCCGGATGTGCGCCGCTGGCAGTTACAAGGCTGTCGAGGCGGGGCACCAGAGCGCCGTCCTTGTCGGATTTGGCGGACCCCTCGAACTGCTCACCGTGAAAGACGGCTACGTCGCACAGCTGCGAGAACGACGACGGCAGATTGTCGAACATGCCCTGGCGCGCCTGGTTGGACAGCCAGTGGGTGCGGTAGCCTGCGTCCTTCATCACCTCTACAATCTTGGGCCGCTCGTACCATGCTTCATGGTCAGGGCCGTCGGTGTCGCTGCGGTAGGTGGTCATCAGTTCCCGGAAGACCTCGACAGTGTGTACCTGTGGCGCCTCGACGTCCGTAAAGACGTACAGCATACTGTCGGCAGCGAGCGCGCGCAGTCGCGGACTGGTGTCTCTGCCGTAACCGTACAGCGATGAGTGTGCGCGGCTGAACGACTCACCGATAATCAGCACTATGTCGTGAGGTGGCGGTGTGCCGGTACGCGTCAGAGCAGCGTGTACCCGGTGACGGCTAAGGTCGGGAGCCGGACGGTAGTAGGCCAGCATATACAGTTTGCCGCCGATGCAGTCCGGGATGAACCGGGGCTGTCTGAATACGTGCATTGTCGCGCCGGCTACGCCCAGCAGTCCCATGACGGCGGTCCACCGCAGGCGGTTGCGGAGCAGCCGCGGCAAAAATACAGCTCCGGTGCCGAAGACAACCAGCGCCACGGCCATGTGCATCACTTCGGTGAAGCCGAAGTGGCGCGTGACGAATTCGGATGCCTCGCCGGGGTTGGTGCCGAATATGTATACCCAGAGATTGAAGTTGAACTGTCTGAAAAGTATGGTATTGAGAGTGAGGTCGAAAAGCAGGTTGATAAGGTAGAGCGCCCCGATGACGCCGAGCCATATGCCTCGCCACACCCCACGCATGAACCCGGCCGGCACCAGCAGGATGTAGGCACACAGAAAACTGTATGCCAGATGATAGCGGATGCTTGGCGTCTCGGCGTAGTGTGTGTCGGTGAATAAAAAGTATATCGCTCCGCTGAGGGTGTAAAGCAGCATCCATCCGGCATTGCGTCTGAAAGGCGATGCCAGTCCGGCGCCCAGATACCGCGTAAGATTTCTGATTTTGAAATTAATGTCCATACCGGAGGCGATGTGTGTATTTTGCTGAAAAAACGGTGCAAAGTTATGTAATTTGGAGCGTAGCGCCAAAAAAAGCGGGGGTATGCCGCGGCTTTGAACTATTTGCCGGGCATGACGTTTTAATCATAACCGCCGGCGAAGCGCGCCATTATTGCGGCCAGACGGCTCAACTGCCTGAATATAAAATAATAATCTCCATAAAAACACACACTTAACTCTGTGATACTATGTCTTTGATCAATTGGTTTGTTGACACTCTGCGCAACGATCCCAGCATAGCGATATTTCTGACGCTGGGCATAGGCTTCTGGGTGGGAAAGCTCAAATACAAGACTTTCTCGTTAGGGACTGTGACGTCGGTGCTGCTTGTCGGCGTGCTTGTCGGGCAGCTCGACATTTCTATTCCCGGGCCTCTTAAATCGGTATTCTTCCTGCTGTTCCTGTTCGCAATCGGATACAGCGTGGGTCCCGAATTTTTTCGCGCCTTGCGTGGTTCGGGCCTCAAACAGGTTCTGTTCGCATGCGTGATGTGCGTGCTGTGCTTTCTGGTGACATGGGGCACCGCGCTGCTGTTCCATTACAACATCGGCGAGACCCTCGGTCTGTTTGCGGGAGCGCAGACGATTTCGGCAGTCATCGGAGTCGGTCAGGACGCTATCGGCAATATGAATGTTTCGGCCGCCGAGAAGTTGCAGTGGCAGAATATAATCCCGGTGTGCTATGCCGTGACTTACATATTCGGCACTATCGGTTCGGCCTGGATTTTGGGCTCGCTTGGTCCGGCCATGCTCGGCGGCCTTAAGAAAGTACGCAAGCAGACCGCCGACCTTGCCGCCGAAATGAACCAGAGCGAGATTTCGAGCGATCCGGCTTATGTGAGCGCCCTGCGCCCCGTAGCCTACAGGGCCTACCAGTGCGAGAGCGACTTTTTCGACCAGCCGCGTACAGTCGGCGATATAGAGAAAAAAGCCGCTGACGAAGGCCGCCGCATATTTGTCGAGCGTCTGCGCGCCGACGGCAAAATCACCGACAACCCATCCGACACTACCGTCGTCAGCAAGGGCGATACTATCGTTGTCAGCGGACGCCGCGAGTTTATAGTCGAGGACGAGAGCTGGCTCGGTCCCGAAGTGAGCGACGCACAGTTGCTGGAGTTCCCGGTAGAGCAGCTTCCGGTGATGATATCTAAGAAACACTTCAAGGATGTCACTGTCGAACAGTTGCGTGCCCTGCCGCAGATGAAGGGCGTGCTCATCAGCAAAATCACCAACAATGCCGGCACACCGCTGCCTGTGCTTGCCAAGACCGAACTGCACACCGGTGATATTGTGACCATACAGGGCTACAAGAACGAGGTGGAGGCCGCTGCCGCCGTCATCGGATATGTCGACCGTCCTACTGTAACCACCGACATGGTGTTTGTAGGTCTGGGTATCTTTATAGGCGCTCTGATCGGTGCCATCACACTGCATCTCGGCGGCATTCCCGTCAGTCTGTCAACCTCGGGAGGCGCTCTGATTGCCGGCCTGGTGCTCGGGTGGCTGCGCTCAAAACATCCCACGTTCGGACGAATACCCAGTTCGTCGCTGTGGATACTCAATAACCTGGGTCTGAATATGTTCATCGCCGTGGTAGGTATCACTGCAGGTCCTACGTTCGTGCAGGGAATAGTACACGTAGGCTGGATGCTGTTTGTGGCAGGTATAATCGCCACAACGCTGCCGCTGCTGGTCGGCGTCTGGATAGGAGACAAGGTTTTCCACTTCCATCCCGCCATCAATCTGGGATGTGTGGCCGGCTCGCGTACCACTACGGCATCGCTGGGCGCCATCCAGGACTCGCTCAACAGCACCATACCCGCAATGGGCTACACCATAACCTACGCCATAGGCAACACGCTGCTTATATTCATGGCTGTCATCATGACGCTGGTGATGTAATACATGCGTGCCTTAGCCCCGGCTATTACCGTACATTATCTGTAAAATATAATAATACTCTCTAAAACACACACTTATGGCACAAGACGATACCAGCCGCAAATACGAGGACGAGCTTTCAAAAATGAGCCCCTTCGAAATCAAGAATACGCTTATTGAACTTGCCCAGAAAGAGTCGAAGGCAACCTCGTCGGCATACCTTAACGCCGGACGCGGCAACCCCAACTGGATTGCCACGGCACCCCGCGAGGCATTCTTTCTGCTGGGCATGTGGGCCATGGAAGAGGCCCGCGAGGAATATTACATCAAACCCGGTATAGCCGGCCAGCCGTGCAAGGACGGTATCGGCGACCGTCTGCGCACCTTCCTGCAGGATAACTCGGGACGCCGCGGCGCAAAACTGCTGTCGGCAGCTCTGGAGTACTGCGAGAAAAATCTGGGAATTGGCATCAACGACCTGGCCTATGAATGGGCCGACGGCATTGCGGGTGACCACTATCCCACTCCTCCGCGCATTCTGGTGAATACCGAAAAAATAGTGCGCGCCTATCTGGCTCAGGAAATGGGTAACCATGCCCCCGGCTACGGCCGCGAGTATGACCTGTTCGCTACCGAGGGCGGTACGGCTGCGATGTGTTACCTGTTTGACTCGCTTACGGTGAACCATCTGCTCAAACGCGGCGATACCATCGCCCTGATGGTGCCTATCTTCACGCCGTATATCGAAATACCTGAACTTGACCGCTACGAGTTCAATGTGATAAACGTCTACGCCGATGACTCGGACAAGCAGGGCTATCACACATGGCAGTATTCGCAGAAGGAGCTTGACAAACTGCGCGACCCCAAAGTAAAACTGGTCGTTACGGTAAATCCCTCCAATCCGCCTTCGTACCGCATGTCCGACTCAACCATGCAGTTCCTGGTGGATGTAGTGCGCAAGGACAATCCAAACCTGATGATCATCACGGACGATGTATACGGCACCTTTGCCAACGATTTCAAGTCGCTGATGTACGTGCTGCCGCAGAATACCATAAACGTATACTCGTTCTCCAAATACTTCGGCGCGACCGGATGGCGCCTTGCCACAATACGCCTGGCACACGACAATGTATTCGACAACCTTATCGCCGCGTTGCCCGCTGCCGAAAAGGCCGATCTGCATCGCCGCTATTCGTCGCTGTCCCTTGACCCGGACCACATCCGCTTCATCGACCGCATGGTGGCCGACAGCCGTTCGGTAGCCCTTAACCATACGGCAGGTCTGTCAACGCCGCAACAGGTGCAGATGACCCTGATGGCCCTTATGTGCCTGCTCGATACCCAGGATGTATACAAGAACAAGATGAAGTCCATGATTTCGGACCGTCTGGACGCTCTGTGGAAAGGCACGGGATTTACTCTGGTCGCCGACCCGCTGCGAGTAGGTTACTACAGCGAAATCGACCTCATGGTATGGGGCAAACGCATCTACGGGCAGGACTTCTGCGACTGGCTGAAGGCAAACCACAATCCCATCGACGTTGTGCTGCGGCTGGCTCGCCGCACAAGCGTGGTGCTGCTCAATGGATCAGGTTTCGACGGTCCCGACTGGTCGGTACGTGCATCGCTTGCAAACCTCGACGAGAGCGCATACCTGAAAATCGGTTCTGCCCTCCGTCAGATTCTGGACAGCTATTACGACGACTACCGTGCCGCCACAAAAAAACAGGCGTCCGCAGGGACTCAGGCCCCTGTCGCAGAACCCGCGACCGTATAACCCGATGACGGTATATACGATAATACAATACAACCCTCAAAAAACATATAGTCATGAATACCTGTAAACAAACTGACAGACTCACCGACGAGGAGCGTAAAAATCTCCCCGACTTTGTATACGGTCTCCCCGAACGCCGCGAATATCCTATGCCCGACGCAGCGCACGTACGTGCCGCCGAAGCATACTTCCGCTATTGTCCCGAAGAGCTGAAGACAAAGCTGGCCCGTGCCATTCTCGAGCGAGCCGAGCGACTCAACGTAAACGTCGAGTCGCCGACGATTTTCGAGTACGCCAAAAAGTAAGACCAAATTATACTGAATAGTAGACTTAGACACCGGCACAGGCGGTGACCGATTTCCCCATTCCGACCGCAGGGGAATTCGGTTATCGCCTGTACTGTGTTGTATGGCCGCAATTTTTTCGGAGAAGTAAAAGGCCGAAATTGGTTCTTATATTGCGGATATTGATTAATTTTGAGGAAAAAATCAGATATGGAGACAACACAGCGAACAATACAGACGGCCGCCGGCCCTATAACTTTGTTTACAATAACCAATTGTACCGGCGCCTCGGTGGTCCTGTCGACAGCCGGTGCCGGCATTGTGTCGGTTAACGTGCCTGACCGCAACGGGGTCATGGCCGATGTCACCGCGGGATACCGCGATGTGGCTGACTATATCGGCGACGGCCCCTGCTGCGGCAAAATTGTCGGGCGTTACGGCAACCGAATTGCCCGCGGACATCTTGAAATTGACGGTATGGTCTACAGGCTGCCTGTCAACAACGGGCCGAACTGTCTGCATGGCGGCCCCGAAGGACTGCATAACCGGATATGGAAGGGCGAGACCGCCGGCGACAATACAGTGGTATTCACAATCGTCGACCCTGACGGACACATGGGTTTCCCGGGCACCCTTACCGTACGCGTGGCGTATACGTGGAACGATGCCAACGAGCTGGAGATAAACATCAGGGCGAACACCGACAAACCCACAGCGCTGAACCTCACCAACCATGCTTACTGGAATCTGGAGGGGCACAACAGGGGCAGCGCGCTGGGGCACCTGCTGCGGCTCAATGCCTCGCGTTGGTTGCCTACCGACTCAGACCTGGTGCCCACGGGAGTGCTCGAGCCGGTATCGGGGACACCTATGGACTTCACCGACCCCAAGGCCCTCGGACGCGACATCAGAGCGGACTTCGCGGCCCTCAGGTATGGCAAGGGGTATGACAACTGCTGGGCTGTTGACGGCTACGACGGCAGCCTGCGTCAGGTAGCCGAACTTTTCGACCCCGTGTCAGGCCGCGTCCTCGAAATCCTGTCCACCCAGCCCGGAGTTCAGGTGTATACGGGCAACTGGCTTGCCGGGTCGCCGACAGGGAAGGAGGGCTACGCATACGGTGACTATGATGCGGTGGCTATAGAGTGCCAGCATTTTCCGGATTCCGTACATCAGGGCCATTTTCCCGATACCATACTGAGGCCCGGCCAGGAGTTCGAAGAGGTAATCCGCTTTGTGTTCGGTCTTCGGCCGTGATTGACTGGTCCCCCCTCCTCGAAAAAAAGCGAGACTCAAAATAATTGTGCGTACGCGTGCGCGTGTTGCGGCTATTTTGTATCTTTGCGCATTATAATATAACATCTATGAAGAAACTGACACTGATGGCGGTTGCGGCGTCGCTCGGACTCTGTGCCGCCGCACAGATAAACTCGCCGCTGACACCGGGTTACTATACCCGCGGCAACGCGATGTTCGATATAGAAAACTATGCCGGGACAGTTGACCAGCTGGGCAGCATCGCGCGCAGCAGACAGCTGACCGCGAGCGAGCATCGTCAGCTGGATTATGCCCTGGCGATGTCGGCTCTTGCCGAAGGCCATTACCAGAAAGCATACAGGATGCTGCAGGAGTGGCTTGCGAAATACGGCGCAGCACCCGAACGCACCGATGGGCTGATGTCGACCGGCGACTGCATGTTCACGCAGGGCCGCTATGCCGATGCGCTGAATATCTACGACGACGTGCGTCCCGAGGGCCTTGCCGATGCGAGGCGTGCCGCCGACCTTGAATACCGCCTGGGCCATACTTGACTCAAACTGGGGA
>CAZETN010000066.1:0-7624 GCA_964514475.1 uncultured Bacteroides sp. | reverse complement strand
CTACTCCGAAGTCAATATTATAGAGAAAAAGGCCTTTTATAATATGAGAAAAACTGTATGTAATATTATTTTGAGAGTTCTCTTGAATTTCATCTTGCTGCCCGGTGCTGTAGAGACCTTCGGGTACCCTGTGCAGAATGACGGGGTAAATACAAGAAGGGGATATGAATTTAATACCTGAAAAGAAATGAAAAAGATTATGATTGTTCAACTGCTGTTTCTATGCAGCATTTGTTTCTGCTTTGCCCAGAACAGGCAGAAATTTTTGGTTTTTACCTTCAATTGTATTTACGAAGTCGGTAAATATAAACATGGCTCCGGCGACAACCTGTGGATTATTCCTTATGACTCTTGCCGAAATGACTTCCCGGAAAAAATGCTCGCGCCTCTTTTTGTTGATGATTTCCAAATCTCCAGTTTATCCGACTCTGTACATCTCGGATATTATATGGTAGATGATTATTCAAGCAATAGCAATGCTTAAAAACTGCTTAAAAACAGAAGAGAAATCCAATGCAGAACAACGAAATTCCTCTCCGATAATTCCGTAGAGAAACTTCATATCTATATGGTACCGATTATCGCTGAATGCCAGCCACATGTTTTTGGAGGCGGCCGCTATTGCGTTTATACAATAACAGGGGAGTTCGAAATATGGAAAGATTTTTGGGACAAAACTGAAAAAAGGACCCTACGACTTATTCTTAATAACGACTTCAACAACTTTAATCATCGTTTCCACGTATCACCCCCGAGAGATAATGAATAGACTCTTATTGAATTGTTGCCCGGAGGACGCACTAAAGCGATGCCGATGAGAGAACTTTTTAATTCAAGTAATAACAACGATTGCTCCTACATCAGGGACTATCCGGGCAATGTCCGCAGCGTTATCGATGCCTCGGGCTACCTTGTCGAGGTCAACGACTGCATCCCTTACTTTTAACACGTTCCGAGATCAGATTGCGAGGATGCCTCAATGATATGGCTATATAACTATCAACTGCGATATAAATATCATATTCCCGAATTCTCTCATTCCCATCCCGGAGGTTCTCCCGCAAGTTACAATGATAATGAAATCAAGGAATATGTCATTAAATATCGTAAAGAAGCAAAACTAAATATTCCTAAATTCAATATTTACAATGTTAAGGAAAAAGAAGAACAAAGTTATTAGTAAGATGCATGTCCTGATATTTTGGGGATTAATATGTATAGTACCCCTATTTGCCAATGGGCAGCGCAAACTTAATTTGCTGAAAAATTACAGCATTGCACATGACTGGTATGTGAAAGAAGCCCGAATCTCGGATTGTTGTCTGTTGGCGGCTCTTGACTCCCTCATGATGTCTCAAAAAAACACTTTCCCCGATAAATTCTGGCTGAAAATGCCTACAATCGGACTTATCATAGACGAGCGATGCGATACGACTGTTCACTATTACGGGAGTGATACAGTGGTTAATTATAAAACCCGACAGCCGACACCGGACAATATCAGAAAGATATTTGAAGGCGGCAAGCCTTCGAATGATATTAAGGTTATATTTTCACCTTCTCCTTATCCCGGGGATTATGCCATTATTTTTAATAAAAGGTTTTATGAAGTACACGAACATGTTTATGCCGTTCTGAAACATAACATAAGGTTCCGGCCACGATTGGTAAAATTCAAATTTTGGATGCTCCGCACTCCTTATCAAATTCCGGTTTTCTCTATTGTCATAACAAAGGGCGGAGAATATACGAAATTCAAATATTCAACGATTGATTTTTACGATATGCCGGTTCTGTAAGCCCATTCGATTTCATGGTCAAGCCGGCAGACACATCGGACAGGCACAATATGGTAATTGCAAATCTCCTTGCCGTCACAAAATATGACAAGGAGCCAGTCACAAGTGCCGCGCGCATAACTTATCCTTATTTGCCGCCGGATAGCCTTGGGTATGCCGCATAATAATGATTTCACGCTTAATCAAGCACCGTAAACGCTGTTTTTTTACTATTTTGCTTGATTTTTTTGAATTTTTCTGGCAAAATACTTGAAAATCAAAAAATATTGCATACCTTTACGAGCGACGGGCAGAGTTACGTCCCGCTACACCTGATTATTAACCTCCAATAGGTATTCTATGAAAAAATTCTACTCATTGGCTGCTGTCGCAGCTGTCTCGCTGTTTACTTTCGCTGCCTCGGCTTTCAACGGCGTGACCGCCGGCAAACCGTCATGCTCGATGAAGTCGATTACGGCGCCCACCAACCGCATTCCGCCATCGTTCCAATCCGGCAATATCCGCAAAGCCGCTCCGATCAAGGCGGCCTCGGGCGAATGGACAGCCTGGGCCGATGCCGGCACGGCAACCTTTTCGATTGACAACGGCCTGGCCGACTTCGGGTTGCCGATCGATTACAGCGGCGACTTCAAGGACATCAAGGTGTCGGTACGCAACGACGTGCAGAACGCCGACATAATACAATACCGCCTGAGCGGCGTATACGACAAGGCCGACATAATACTGGACTACAACAAGAGCACCGGTGCCCTTAATATGCCGCTCCAGCCCACCGGATTTACATACAACGGGAAAGCCCTCGAAGTGATGGACGCCGCAACAGGTTTCCGCACCTTCATGCCCGGCGAGGATGGCGAGGCAATCGCAGCCGCTTATCAGGAGTACAATTACTTCATCAGCCCTATGGGCCGCTTCTACATCTACCTTGTGTACACATACGAGGGACTGTATGACTTCTGCGCAATCACCGACGTGCAGGTACAGCTCGACGGATATCCCGACTTCACCCCCGAGCTCACTTTTTACAACCGCGTGGATGAGACAACCGAATACGGCATCATCCGCACTCCCGAAGAGTGCGACAATGTCAGGTACGGCGTCATGGAGGGCGGTCTGTCCCAAGCCAAAATCAACGCTGTACTTAACGGAGACGAAGGTACATTCAGTTTGTCTGGCGGCGGACACTACATCAAACTGCCCGAGCTGAAACACAACAAGGCCTACACCATCATTGCCGTAAGTTTTGCCGGCGGCATCGCATGCGAAATGTCTTCGAAGTTCATAACCTATATGGACGACGAGGCCGGCAAGTGGAAACCGCTTGGCGAGACCGAAGTAACGACCGATTTCCTCGAGTCCATGTTCGGAGCCGAGCCTTCGACTTTCAAAACCGCGATAGAACAGAACATTGAAAATCCGGACCTCTACCGCCTTGTCGACGTACACGGTACAGCCAACCCGTTTATCGAGAGCGCTGATCTTGATGGATTCGACGGCAAGGAGTATCTTATTTTCGATGCCGCCGACCCCGCATATGTGCTGCTGCAGCCTGCGGTGCTCCGTGTCGATTTCGGTGGAGGAGCTTTCCTTGTCGACAGTTATTACACCTACCTTGTCGAAGGCGGCAAAAAAGCGGAGACAGCCAAATCAACCGCCGAAGGCGGTGTCATAGACCCTGCTACCGGCAAGGTGACTTTCGGCGACAGGAGTTTCATCGTGTGCTGCGACGACTGGTCCGCTTTGGGCGGCGCCGCCGGAGACGCCTACAGAGCCGGCAGGATGCAGTTCTCCATTCCCGGATACGCTGGCGTCAGCGACATCATCGCCGACAGTGACAACGATAGCGCCGCACGCTACTTCAACCTGCAGGGTGTCGAAGTCAGCTCCGACAGCCTCGCCCCGGGCCTCTATATCCGCAGCAACGGTCGAAAGGCCTCCAAAGTACTGGTACACTGACTCCTCTGACAGCTACAGAAATACCTCATTATTAATTGACAGGCGGTGCGCTGAATTCCTAAATCCGGTGCGCCGCCTCTTTTTCCTTTATTTTTTTGACGAAAAGCGTTACCTTTGTGAGTTAAACAAAAAAACTGCAGCAATATGGACAAGGTACGCGCAAAAAAAGGACTCGGACAGCATTTTCTGACCGATCTGTCGGTAGCGCGGCGCATAGCCGCCACCCTCGACGCCTGCACGGGGCTGCCGGTGTTGGAAATCGGTCCAGGGATGGGTGTGCTCACACAATTCCTTGTCGAAGCCGGCCACGACGTGACAGTAGTCGAAATCGACACCGAATCTGTCGACTATCTGCACGCCAACCTTGACGCCCTGCCACACGACCGCATTGTCGAAGGCGACTTCCTCCGCCTTGACCTCGATACGGTATATCCTCCCGAAACCGTACCGCAGTTCTGCGTTATAGGCAACTATCCGTACAACATCTCGTCGCAGATATTCTTCAAGGTACTCGACTACAAGGACCGTGTGACATGCTGCTCGGGAATGCTGCAGCGCGAGGTGGCCGAACGTCTGGCCGCTCCCCCCGGAACAAAGGCTCGCGGAATTCTCAGCGTCCTGCTGCAGGCGTGGTACGATGTCGAATACCTGTTCACCGTCTCCGAAAAAGTCTTTAATCCGCCCCCTAAGGTCAAATCGGGCGTGATACGCATGACCCGAAACAACGTCATCGACCTGGGCTGCGACGCCGCACTTTTCAGGACCGTGGTCAAGACCACCTTCGGCATGCGCCGTAAAACCCTGCGCAACTCAGTACGCGGACTGCTGCCGCCGGGTGCACGGCTACAGGGCGAAACCGCCGAACGGCTGCTGGCACTCAGACCCGAACAGCTCTCGGTAGCCGAATTCATCACACTAACAAACCTCGTCGCCGAAGCGCGCAATCAGTAATACCGCCATGAAGGAGTATACCGACGAATATCTGGAGCACATCCGACGCATCATAAAAGCCGACCGCGCCGACGACGCACGTGCCGAACTGGCGACGCTGCACCCCGCCGACATTGCCGAACTGTACCAGAACCTCGACATCGACGAGGCCGAATATCTCTACCGGCTGCTCGACGCCGACACCGCCGCCGACGTGCTGATGGAACTCGACGAAGACGACCGACGGCGCCTGCTCGACGCAATGCCTCCCGAACAGATTGCCCGGCAAATCGACCACCTCGACACCGACGACGCCGTCGACATCATCCAGCAGCTCGACGAGGACGACCGCGACGAGGTGCTGAGCCACATCGACGACGTGGAACAGGCCGGCGACATCATCGACCTGCTGAAGTACGACGAGGACACCGCCGGCGGTCTGATGGGCACCGAAATGCTGGTGGTAAACGAAAACTGGTCAATGCCCGAGTGCATCAAGCAGATGCGTCTGCAGGCCGAGGACATGGACGAGATATACTACGTTTACGTCGTTGACGACGACAACAAACTGCGCGGCATCCTGCCTCTGAAAAAGCTTATAACCCACCCCTCGGTCTCCAAAATCAAGCATGTGATGGAAACCGACCCCGTTTCCGTAAAGGACGACACCCCCATTGACGAGGTTGCCCTGGACTTCGAGAAGTACGACCTTGTGGCAATGCCCGTAGTGGACTCGATCGGACGTCTTGTCGGCAGCATCACCGTCGACGATGTCATGGACGAGGTGCGCGAGAGCAGCGAGCGCGACTACCAGCTGGCCTCGGGTCTGTCAAGCGACGTCGACGCCGAGGACACCATATTCCGGCAGGTAAAGGCCCGCATCCCCTGGTTGCTGATAGGTATCGGCTCCGGCATCATGGCCTCCCTCATACTTGGCACTTTCGAGGCAAAGCTTCAGGCCGTGGCCGCCCTGGCGCTGTTCATACCCATCATCGGCGGTACCGGCGGCAACGTGGGCGTACAGTCGTCGGCCATCGTGGTGCAGTCACTGGCAAACGGTTCGCTCGAGCTCAAGCAGTTCTCGCGCCAGCTGGGAAAAGAGGTGCTCGTGGGTCTTATGAACGGTTCAATCATCGCCGCCGTCATACTCATATACAACCTGATTATGCTGCCCGATAACCTTGCCGTGACATTCTCTGTCGCCGTATCGCTGTTCATAGTCACCATGTTCGCCACCATCCTCGGCACCGTCATACCCCTCACCCTCGAAAAACTCAAAATCAATCCGGCCATCGCCACAGGCCCGTTCATCCAGATCAGCAACGACCTGGTGGGGCTCATGATATACGTCGGCGTATCCACATACTTCCTCAAAATCTTCGCCGCCTGAACCCAAGGCGGCTTATGGACAACATATGACCCACATACCCGACATCCCGCACCTGGACGCCAATATACGCGTTGTCATGCTCTGCGGTGTCAGCGGCAGCGGCAAAACCACGCTGGCACGCGAGTTTGAGTCACGTGGCTGGACACGCCTGTCGGTGGACGCCATCGTGGACGCCCGTCTGGGAGACACGTACCGGCGAATGAGCGCCGGAGAACGGCGCGACGCCTACATGCACGCCGGCGCCGAACTGACCGGACTCCTCCCGGGCCTGTTTGCCGAGGGAGCATGCGTCGTGATAGACGCTTCGATGTGCCGGCGCGCCAAACGCGACGCCGTACGCGGCATCTGCGCCCGGGCCGGAGCCGGGTGCGCGCTTATATACCTCACTGCTTCACGCGACGAACTGCTTCACCGTCTGGCGCGGCGCTGCGGCACCGGACCCGACGACCTGACCGTCTCCCCCGACGAACTTGACGGATTTCTTGCCGGTTTCGAAGCCCCCGACCCCGACGAAAACGCATATCGGATATCCCCTGAATAAGTCGTATATCACATAAGCGCCCGAACTTACTTGATTAAAAACTGATTTTGAAACCTACTTATCCTATGAAACAGCCAAAAGGCCTTTTCGTGCTGGCTCTGTCCAACACAGGCGAGCGCTTCGGTTATTACACCATGCTGGCCATACTGCTGCTGTATGTGCAGGCAAAATTCGGTCTGTCGACCTCGGTCGCCGGGCAGATATACTCCGGATTTCTTGCTCTGGTATACTTTCTGCCTATACTTGGAGGCATGATTGCCGACCGGTGGAACTTCCGTAAGACCGTCACCCTCGGCCTCTTCGTGATGTTCGCCGGATACGCCGTACTTACCATCCCCACACCGCGAATGTCAGTAACGGCCTATCTGGTGCTTTTCGGAGGCCTGTTTCTGATCTGCTGCGGCACCGGCCTGTTCAAAGGCAATCTGCAGGTAATGATCGGCGACCTGTACAACGCTCCCGAATATTCGGCGTACCGCGACGAGGCTTTCTCGCTTTTCTATATGTTCATAAACATCGGCGCCATGTTCGCCCCGGCGGCCTCCGAAGCCCTATGCGACATGGCGCTCAACGCGCAGGGTTACGTGTACGACCCGGCCATTCCGAGTATCTGCAACGAACTGCTCAAACACGGCACGGCCGCCCTGAGCGCCGGCGACATGCAGACCTTGACGCAGTTCGCCGGCACACATGACATCACGGCATTTGCCCCGGCATACCTCGACGCACTGACAAACGGTTACCGCTACGCCTTTGCCCTGGCATGCCTCTCGCTGGTTGTCTCATATGCCATTTACTGGTTTGGCCGCTCGACCTACGCCCACATCGGAGGCAATGCCACGGTTGACGCATCACGGCAGGACGGCACCGTCTCCGGTTCCTTTCCGCAGCTGACACCACAGCAGACACGCAGCCGCATCACGGCCCTGCTGCTGGTATTCGCGGTTGTGATTTTCTTCTGGATGGTATTCCACCAGAACGGCGCCACACTCACCAAATTCGCCGAGG
>CAZETN010000065.1:0-7626 GCA_964514475.1 uncultured Bacteroides sp. | reverse complement strand
CCGAAGGCAAATCCGGATGTGTTCAACATTCTGCCGCAAGTGCTCGACGCCGGTCACCTAACCGCCAACCAGGGCCGTCTGGTACATTTCAAGAACACTATTATAATCATCACCTCCAACATGGGCTCGTCTCTGATACGCGAGAACTTCGCCCATATGACCGACAAGAACAAGGAGGAAACCATCGAAAAGACCAAGAACGACGTCCTTGACATGCTTAAGGAGACTATACGTCCCGAGTTCCTGAACCGTATCGATGAGATTATAATGTTTACCCCGCTCAACCGGCATGAAATCGAACGCATAGTCAGGATACAGATCGACAGCGTAGTAAGGACTCTGGCGCATAATGGCGTAAAACTGGTTGTCACACCCGCCGCCATCAGTTATCTGGCTGACGAAGGGTATGACCCCGAGTTCGGTGCGCGTCCTGTCAAGCGTGTCATCCACCGTCAGATATTGAACCGTCTGTCCAAGGATATCCTTGCCCAGCTCATCAACCGTGACCGTCCCATCGTAGTGGACGTCCGTCCCTCTCTTGACAATCCCGACGAGAAGGAGCTTGTCTTCACCAACGACTGACAATTTCCTTGAATAGCATACAGTCAGGGCGACACATTGCCGATGCGTCGCCCTGACTGTCTTGTCCCGGCCGTACGGAGGGGCAAAGCCCGGGTCACTGTCCCAGATACGATTTCAGCAGTTCGGACTTCGAGCCTTTGAGGTGGTTGATGGCTTTCTCCTTAATCTGACGCACACGTTCGCGGGTGAGGTCGAATTGGGCGCCGATTTCCTCAAGGGTCATTTCCTGGCATCCGATGCCGAAAAACATTTTTATGATCTCGCGCTCGCGGTCCTGGAGCTGCAGCAGCACCCGCTCGACCTCGCGTGCGAGACTTTCGCGGTTGAGGGCCGCGTCAGTCGACGGAGTATCCTCGTTGGTGAGCACGTCAAGCAGCGAATTTTCCTCACCTTCGACAAAGGGGGCATCCATCGAAATGTGCCGTCCGCTGACTTTAAGCGTGTCGGCGACTTTGTCCACCGGTACCTCCAGCTCGAGAGCGAGTTCTTCGGCAGACGGGCGGCGTTCGTTTTCCTGTTCGAACTTCGACAGAGCCTTGGATATCTTGTTGAGGGAGCCGACCTGGTTGAGCGGAAGTCGCACTATGCGGCTCTGTTCGGCCAGAGCCTGCAGGATGCTCTGGCGTATCCACCATACGGCGTAACTGATGAATTTGAAGCCTCGGGTCTCGTCGAACTTGCGGGCAGCCTTGATAAGGCCCACATTGCCCTCATTGATCAGGTCGGGCAGGCTCAGTCCCTGGTTCTGATATTGCTTAGCCACCGACACCACAAAACGCAGGTTGGCGCGTGTAAGCCGCTCGAGAGCCTGTTCGTCGCCCTGACGTATACGCTGGGCCAGCTCTACTTCCTCCTCTACCGAAATCAGTTCCTCGCGGCCTATTTCCTGCAGATACTTGTCAAGCGAGGCGCTTTCGCGGTTGGTAATTGATTTATTGATTTTTAGTTGTCTCATGGCGACAAAAGTTTTACACTGATTAAAGGTTCGATAATGAGATGATAACGCACAGGACTAAACAGTCGCTGCGGCGGCACAGGCTCCGTTTTAAGGTTGCCGGCATGGCCTCCAATCAAAGAAGTTGTGATATTGCTGTTGATAATGAGGCGGTTGGTGAGGTATCGGCCCGGTACTCTGATGTCTGGACCGGCATTAAGGTGCTACCGGATTTTGCTAATAATTTACAAAGCTATACATTTATTGCCGAATTTCCAAATTTCGGTGGCATTTTTGCGAGCCGCATGCCCATTTCGGAAACAAAAATGTTTCTGCGCCCGTGGTACCGGCGACTCTGAAAAAAGTATTAACTTTGTGACCGCTGAGATGTTTTTAAGTAGGTCGAAGAGTTTGCCGTATGTGTCCGGACTTACTTGATTAAAACTGATTTTTGAAACTCACTTATTATTAATCAATATTACCAGCAGCCGTTTATGATACTTAATATAGTTTTGCTGCTTGTGTCGCTGGCAGCTATTCTTGTCGGAGCCAACATGCTTGTCGACGGGTCGTCGGCCCTGGCACGCCGGTTCGGTATGAGCAGTGTTACAGTCGGTCTTACCGTTGTGGCTTTCGGCACATCGGCTCCCGAGCTGACTATTACAGTGCTGTCGTCGTTGCGCGGGGCGCCCTCGCTGGCGGTGGGCAATGTGGTTGGCTCGAATATTTTCAACATCCTTGTCATAATAGGCATGACCGCGCTGATACGTCCGCTCCGGATTGACAAATCTGTAATGTCGCGTCAGATGCCAATGATGGCGCTGTCGGCCCTGGTGCTGCTTATGCTGGGTAATTCGGTAGTTCTCGACGGGACGGCGACTGAAGTGATTTCGCGCACGTCGGGTATATTTCTGCTTTTGCTGTTTGCTCTGTTCATGCTCTATACCGTCCGGACATCGCGTGTACAGACCGCGGGAGACAGACTGCCTGCGGGCACACATTCGCCGATGCATGCCACTCCCAGGGATATCTCTTACCGGATGCCTTTATGGAAGCAGGCGGTCTGGATACTTGTCGGCCTTGCCGGACTGGTGTGGGGTGGGGACAGATTTGTGGATTCGGCATCCGGACTTGCCAGGCTCACCGGCATGTCCGAGGCCATGATAGGCCTTACGATAGTCGCCGCAGGCACCAGTCTGCCTGAACTCGCTGCCAGCGTGGTGGCGGCCGTCAAGGGCAATCCCGGCCTTGCCGTAGGCAATGTCATTGGTTCGAATATCTTCAATGTCAGCCTTGTACTCGGCGCCGGCGCCACCTGTGCGCCGCTGACGATGGGCACAATAGGTAACCCCGACCTGCTGGTGCTGGTCGGGGCGTCTCTGACCTTCTGGCTTATGGGGCGTGTATGGGGGCACAGCGTAATCAACCGTGCCGAGGGAGCCCTTCTGCTTTTGGGCTATGTCGCTTACACGGTCTGGCTTATTTCGTCGCTGTAACGGCTTTCGTCTCGTACAACGCGTCGCAGTATACGTCTTATATTGTGCCACTTGGGCAGGTAGGCTGAGGGACGTATCGGGGCGTAGCTGAGCAGAATTGCCGTAAGCATGGCTATTCCGGCAGTCAGCAGCAGCCCGTATATCTCCTTCATCGACACTATCAGTGCCTGAGTCTGTACAAGTCCGAAGGCTTGTGGTACTGGAACTTGCGAACTGTGAGTAAAGGCCGATGACAGCCAGGCCGCATTATAGGCCTGCAGATGTTGCAGCAATTCGCCGATGAGCGCCGGAGGCAGTGTCACCGAGAATACGGCACCGAAGAAACCGTTAATCACCAGACCCTGCGGAAACTCCATAAACGGCATTCCGCTTTGCACCACGGCCGTAAGCAGTACCGTGCTCAGTATCACCGCCCCGGCACCGCGGCAGAACAGCGGCAGCCACATCATCTCTTTTTCAATGTTGTAGTCGATGGTGAAATAGAACCATGCGAGATATGCCACAGCCAGCGCGAAGGCTATCGCAACCATTGTCTTGTAGCGCCACCGCCGTCGTGCGAAAGTGAAGTAGGTGAAGGCTATGCCCGATACGATACCGGCAAGCACATACCAGTTCAGGTCGGCGATGTTGGTGGCGTCGAAGCCGAGCAGAGCCGCGGCGTAGGTATGTTCGAAAACGTGCTCGGTGCCAAGCAGGGTATAGAAACCGAGATACAGCAGCGCCACCTTGACAATCTTACGGTTGGTGACGGCCTTGAAAGATACATACGGATGTCGCAGAAATGTCATGCGCCACAGGTTCAGCGAAAGGCATCCCAGTACCAGCACCGCCGCTCCGCAGATTTCGGCCGACTCGAACCAGTCGAAGTAGTCGCCGTATACGCAGATAAAGGTGCATCCGAGCATAAATCCGCTCCATAACAGCGAGCCTATCCAGTCGATGCCCAGTAAAGGGATGTGCAGCGGGACCCAGTATGTGCGCACAAACACAATCACGAGCACCATCATCAGCGCCAGCAATCCCGTCATCAGCACGTTGACGTACTGCCATTGCCAGATGTACGATGCATAGACGGTAAGCAGTCCGCTGAGCTGGATGGCCCCGTCGACGACCAGATACACGTAACAGAAGAACACCGACATGTCGCGTTTAGGCGTAAGCCACAGCTGGATGGTGGAGTTACACTGGAACGTGGCCTGCATGCGCAGCCAGCCCGCTGTGTAGCATGTGGCCACAAGCACCGGCATGGAGTCGCTGACCGAGCAGATGATATTGGCGGCGATGAGTCCCATGCAGCATACAAGCAGTACGGTCTGGTTCGAAAAACGGAACTTTATGCGGAACATTACACAGAAGTTGATGGCCATGCCGCACAGCTGAGCGTATCCGCACATCAGTATGTCGTTCTGCATCAGTGCCGTGGTGCCTGCCATATTCGAGACGGCGGCAAGATATACCGACCCCGAGAACTGGATGATGAGAACGAACAGAATGAAAATCCAGGGTTTCAGACGCCGCGGCACCCAGTCCGGGACGTCGGGAATGTCAAATTTCCCCTGTGGTGGATATGATGCCATATCAGTACTTTACGGAACATTCGACGTTCATGCCGGCACGTAGCTTTTCAACGGCTTCGGAAGCGTTTTCGCCGGGCACCAGTTCGATGCGTACGGGCACGCGCTGACGTACCTTGACGAAGTTGCCGGCGCTGTTGTCCTGAGGCAGCACGGACAGTGCCGCTCCGGTGGCGGCGGACAGCGAGACCACCTTTCCTGCGAATGTTATGCCGGGCACCGCGTCAACGGTGATTTCTACCGGCGAGCCGGGTCCGATATGGCGCAGCTGCGTCTCCTTGTAGTTGGCGGTAATCCACAGTTCCCCCGAGTCGACGACGTCGAGCAGCGTCTGCCCCGGATTCACCAGCTGACCGGTCTGTATTTCCTTGCGCGACGTATAACCGTCGCAGGGAGCCGTGATGACGCAGTATGACAGATCGAGTTCGGCGGCTTCGACCTGAGCGCGTGCAAGTTCGATGGCAGCCTCGCTCTGTGTTATGCGACGGCGGCTGACATCCACCACAGTGCCTGTTGCTGCCCGCTGGCGCGACATCATTTCGTAGCGTGCGCGTTTCGCTTCGTAGTCGGTGCGCGCCGCATCGTATTGCTGGAGGGTGACGGCGTCGCGCTGCAGCAGCTTTTCGTAGCGAGCAAGGTCTTTGGCGGCGAGGTCCATGAGCGCCTTGGCTTCGTCGATAGAGGCGCGGGAGACATCTACATTTGCGGATGCCGATGTCACCGAACTGCTGGCCACGACTTTGCCGGCCTCGGCGTTGGCAAGGTCGGCGCGGGCGCGAGCAAGACGCACGCGGTAGTCGGCATCGTCGATGACAATCAGGGTGTCTCCCTTGTGTACCGGCGTGTATTCTCCGAAACGGATTTCTTTTATGTAGCCCTGCACCCGGCTTATCACGGGAACAATCTGTCGGCATATCTGAGCGTTGTCGGTGTACTCTACGTTACCGAGACGTAAGAATTTTGAACAGACCCAGGCTGCGGCCACGACAACTACGGCCACGGTGAGCGTATATGAGATGATGCGTTTGGTACGTGTCTTCATATCTTTCCGGAAATAAAAAGCAGTTTGTAATAGCAGTAAATGATATTGATACGCGAGTTGATCAGAGTCTGTTCGGCGTCAAGTCGCGCCGAGGCGGCGTCAAGCATGTCTGTGATGAGCGCCATGCCCTCGTCGAAGCGTGTCGAGATAACGTTGTAGTTGCTGAGAGCCAGTTCGACGCTCTTTGTGCTTGTCGCCAGGTCTTCGTAAGCCTCGCGGTAACGTATGTAGGCTGTCCGGACAGCCAGGGAGGTGTTCTGTTCGGCGCCCTCGGTCTCCTGGCGTGCCTTTTCCACGGCCAGGCGCACGGCAGTCATTTTTTTATTGGTTTTGTACAGCGACGACAGGTTGTAGCTGACGCTAACCCCTGCCCACCAGTAGCTTAAGTTGCGGTTTATAGGCGGAACTTCGACGGTAATCGGACCGTCCATTGTCCATCCGGCCTGAATTCCGATTTTGGGCAGCCGCTCCGAGCGCGTGAGCGTTTCAGCTGTGCTCTGTATGTCCTGTTCGGTGCGTGACAGCGCCAGGGCCGGAGAACTGAGGAGGGCTGTCCGCTGCCAGTCGTTTTCGCTGTCGGCCGGCATCGCGCGGTCGAGTATGGCGCTGTCGGGCACCACCACTGTACCCTCGGGCAGTCCGGCCGTCTCGACAAGGTTGTGGTTTAATATGTCGACAGTGTTGGCTATCTTTGTTTTCTGCAACTCGAGGTTGCTGACCAGCAGCTCATAACGGGTGATGTCGTTGCGCAGGGCAGTCCCCTCGGCATACCGGTCGCGCATGTTTGACAGCACTTTGCGTGCCGAGGCTATATTGGCGTCGACAACGCGAAGCAGATTATCGTACTTGTACAGGTCAAGGTAGAAGCCGGTGAGAGTCAGACGCAGGTTGTCGCGGTGCAGCTCCTCGGCGAAGCGCGACGCCTCAGACTTGAGCCGGGCCATGCGGATACCGCCTGTGATGGCGCCTCCGGTATAGAGTGGCTGAGAGACGGTCAGTCCCAGTCCTGTCGCCAGATGAGGATTGCGGGCGACCTGATAGTCGCTGAAGTCGCGTTTTACTGTAAAACCGTCGCCAAGATAGCCTACTGAAAGCGACGCGTCGATTTCGGGCAGTCGCTGCGCCCGTGCCACGCTGACTTCGTGTGCGGCGGCACGGACGGCTGTAGCCGACGGACGCAGTGACACGGCATTGGCGTCGGCAGCCGCATAGACCTGTTCGAGGGTCCATACCTGCTGCCCGTGCGCGCACACCGATGCGCCCGGCAGGAGCTGCATGCACACGACTCCTGCGAGCAATCGTAGATTGTTCATTGAAGAATGGTTGGATTAAATGTGAATAAGGGGAACGGGTAGGGTGGGTAGGCGGCATGCGACGACCGTATTCGATACGGTACGGGCACGACGCGGCGCGGTGCGCCTCAGAGCGTGGATGCTGTGCTCTTCCAGTTTTCGCGGTGTGCCGGGTTCAGTACCACGGGATTACGGCGAATACAGCGATTACAGATTTCGGTCATATACAGGCGGCTCTTTGTGAACCGCAGTGCAAAGGTACTAATTTTCGGCTGAAAAAGCTCGTTCAGGGATGCATAAAAAGGTACAAAAAAACGGCGCCCCTCGGTAAAGGAGCGCCGTTCAGTTAATCGGGTGGTGTGGTTTTTACTTATATGTCGCCCAGCGTATGAGATCCTTGACAGTGGGCTTTTTGCCGTACATGAAGATGCCTACGCGGTAAATTTTTGCCGACAGCCACAGCATGAACGCTATGCTTACTACCAGAATTGCCAGCGACACAATCGGCTGCCATACAGGTATGCCGTAGGGTATGCGCGTAAGCATTACAAGCGGGGACGTGAACGGTATCATGGACAGAGTCACGGCGAGCGCCGAGTCGGGGTCATTGGTGGCGGTGAAGGACAGTACGACGGCAAGGATAACAGGTACCATGGCCAGCGACTGCAGCTGGGCGGCGTCCTGTATGTTGTCCACCGACGAGCCT
>CAZETN010000064.1:6868-7690 GCA_964514475.1 uncultured Bacteroides sp. | reverse complement strand
GTCCACACTGCTCAGCAACGCACGTCCGTACTCGCGGGAACTGGCCGGTTCGACGCTGCCGCCGTTGGTGTACGCCATATATTGCGCTCCATAGCAGATGCCGAGCACGGGCATCTTGGCGGCTATTGCCTCGACATCGGTGCCGAAAGCCTTTTCGTCGTAGACACTGAACGGACTGCCCGATAAAATACAGCCGATGACAGTGGGGTCACCGGCAGGAAACTTGTTGTAGGGGACAATCTCGCAATACATATTGAGTTCGCGCACACGACGCCCGATAAGCTGGGTAGTCTGCGAGCCGAAGTCCAGAATGATAATCTTCTGTTGTTGCATTATGTGTTGTGTATTGTGGTAAGTTTTTCGCAAAGTTACGCATTTTTCGGCTGCGGAGCATCATACTTAACCAAAAATGAGTAATTTTGTGCTGCAAAAAACGGCCACGGGCGGTGCTTCAGAGTCATGCGCAGGCTACGGCCGTAACATCCAGCCATTTACAGATGAAGCGACGTCTCGCCATAGCCCTGACATTGATTTTAGCCTGACTTGCGGCGTCTTTGCGTACGCAGGCACTGTCATTCGACCTCGATTCGATAGCTGCCTGGGGAAAATTTCCGCGTTTCTGTGTGGGTGTGTACCGGTGGGGCGACCGTTTTTTCAACACTTACGATTTGGCCTACGTCGAAGGCACCGGATACAAGTTCAACATAAAGGCCAAGTCCGAACTGTGGACCGACTCATACATATTCTCGCTCCCTGACAGTTACCGCATGCGCATGGACTCGGAGCTTAACATATCGGGAGGTTTCTACATCACCTACCTTG
>CAZETN010000064.1:0-6858 GCA_964514475.1 uncultured Bacteroides sp. | reverse complement strand
TGCGGTGTCGTTAGGCTACGACGTCAACATCGGCAAAATGTTCAATGTGGGCAACACCTCGCGTCATAACCTCGATTTCAAGATAAACTGCGCCCTGCTGTCGGCCGAGATGTACTGGGTGACAAACGATGTGGGCACCAACCTGCTGTCATACGGTACCAAGGGGCACGAAATCAAATGCCGTATCCCTTTTACGGGCATAAACACGAGCATATACGGCATGGACATCTACTACTTTATCAACAACAAACGTTATAGCCGCGCGGCCGCTTTCAACTACGGCAAGATACAGAAGCGATCTCAGGGTTCGTGGTTCGTCGGTTTCGCTTACTGGACCCAGGATTTTGATTTCAGTTTCGGCAGCCTGCCCCAGGACATTCTTGACGGACTGCCCCAGGAGTGGGCCGACAACGGTTATGCCTTTTACATGAACAACAACAACTATGCCGTACGCGCCGGCTACGCCTACAACTGGGTCTTCCACAAACACTGGACAGCCGCCATCTCCGAAAGTCCGGTGATAGGCTTCAAGCACGGTCGCGTAAACCATGGCCCGCGCCGTATCACCCCGGCTATATACAACCGCGCGCAGGCATCCGTGGTATGGAACAACCGCGCCTGGTTTGCCGGCATCGTAGGGTCGGTGGACAACGGGCTGTTCTATGACAAGAAACAGATGCTGGTAAACAGCGTGTTCTCGGCCGAAGTCAGTGTCGGCTACCGCTTCAACCTATGGTAATCAGGCAGGTCCTTGCGATTTCGGAGACTGACCGGTTATACCGGGCGCCACATTGAAAAGGCGCGTGACAGTAAGGGAGGGCGATGAAAGTATGACAAAACCGTCCCCGATTTCTATGCGGGCATCACATGTGGCTTCGAAACCCCGAGGCAACGGAAGCATGGCACGCACCCGGCCGTTCTGGTCACAGACCTGTATGCCGTTATCGGTCAGTACCCACAGGTTTCCTTTTGAGTCGAACTGCATAGACGGCACTGACACTATGCCGTTGTTATACGTATGCATCCAGTAAAAAGGCTGTTCGACAACCGTTTTTCCGTTTTTATCCAATATTTCTTTCCACAGATAATTTGTGTTCTGCCGCACTGTCGCTTTATGCCGTCCGTCCGGATACAGTGCCTGTACATGGGCATCCGCTTTGGTCTTCTTGTCTGCGGGGATGCAACGAATACCGCACGGAGTCCACCCCGAACCATCAACCAGTATGTCGGCAAGCATATCATTCTTCGAGGACGGCACTGCCAGGGGAGCCGCTCCGTCACGGAACATCCATCGCATGACTTGCGGAAAAATTTCGGAGGTGCGAGTCACCGAGTGTCCGCTGTTGGTCCAGTCGGTGCGCATGTCATAACCGGCGAATTCGAGAGCCGAAGCCAACAGCGCGTTTGCCTCGAACCAGCTGCCGAAGAGCGGGTTCCATGCATCCTGAAAACCATCCTGCAGAAAAAGCCGCAGCGGCTTGGGCTCGGTTTTGCGCACCAGTGCCGGCAGGTCGTTGCCGCCACGCATTGACACGAATGTGCCGCAGCCGGTGTACACTTTTCCGAAGAGGTCGGGACGGTGCCATGCTGCCGTAAAGGCGGCGATGCCGCCGGAGGACAGACCGAATATCATGCGACGGGCCGGTTCGCGCGACAGACGCAGCTTACGGCCGTCGGGCGTGGTCATGGACTCGACGCGGGGGAGTACCTCGGTTTCGAGGAACTCGGCAAAGCGCGAATCCGTAGCATCGAATTCGTTGCTCCGGTTATAGCTGACAATCTCACCGTCGGCATCATAGATTACTCCCGGCTGCAGAAAGACTCCTACCGTCAGGTCAAGCACACCTTCGCCGATAAGGTTGTCTATTACTTCGGGAGCGTTGCAAAGTATACCGTCAAGACCCAGATAGAGATTTGCCGGAGCCGAGGCGTCGTATTGTCCGGGCACCGTCACCTGGATTGTATGGACGGTGCCCGGATAGACTTTGGAACCCCGCAGAGTGTCGCACATGGTAATATGAGCGCCACAGGCGGTACCTGCGGCGAAAAGCGCCACAGCGATAAACGCAAGTTTTTTCATGGTAAGTAAGCCTATTAAATCAGCTTATCTGAATTCAGTAAGTATCATAAGACGATTTCGAAGTTTGAGCAAGGTATCCATCAGACAATACGACTGAATTAACGCACGGAATATGCTCTCACAAAAATCACATAAGTGGCCGCTCTTTCTTGCAGTCAAACCGACTTCTGATACTTACCTGTATGATGGCCGCCGCCGGATCAGCGTGCCGACGAGCTGTAGTTGGGGGCTTCGCTGGTGATGGCCACGTCGTGCGGATGACTTTCGTTTATACCGGCGTTGGTAATACGTACAAAACGTGCGTTGTGCAGCGCTTCGATGTCCTTGGCGCCACAATAGCCCATACCGGCGCGTAGGCCTCCCAGCATCTGGTAAACTACTTCGTAGAGACTCCCCTTATAAGGCACGCGGGCGGCGATACCTTCGGGCACAAGTTTCTTTACATCGGCTTCACCGGCCTGGAAATAGCGGTCCTTCGAGCCCTTCTCCATGGCTTCGAGAGAACCCATGCCGCGATACGACTTGTATTTACGGCCGTTGAAGATGATTGTGTCGCCGGGTGACTCTTCTACGCCGGCAAGCATCCCGCCGAGCATAACCGAATAACCGCCGGCAGCCAGGGCGTTTACAATGTCGCCGGAGTAACGGATACCGCCATCGGCAATCAGGGGCACTCCGGTACCCTCGAGGGCCTTCGCCACATCGTATACCGCCGACAGCTGGGGGACACCGACACCGGCGATGATACGGGTAGTGCAGATCGAGCCCGGGCCGATGCCGACCTTGACACCGTCGGCTCCGTTATCGACCAGATATCTGGCAGCCTCGCCGGTGGCGATATTGCCGACGACAACATCTATGTCGGGATATTTTGCCTTTACTTTACGCAGCACGTCCACCACACCCTTGGTATGTCCGTGTGCAGTATCGATTACAAGTGCGTCCACTCCGGCGGCCACCAGCGCGTCAGCGCGTTCCATCGAGTCGGATGTGACGCCGATACCGGCGGCCACACGCAGCCGTCCCAGCTGGTCCTTGCATGCATTGGGCTTGTCCTTTGCCTTGGTGATGTCCTTGTATGTCACAAGGCCGATAAGCTTATTGTCTGCGTCGACAACCGGAAGTTTTTCGATTTTATGCTTCTGCAGAATTTCGGCAGCTTCCTCCAGATCGGTTGTCTGAGTTGTGGTAATGAGGTTCTCGCGAGTCATGACTTCGGCGATAGGCCGGTTCATGTCGCGCTCGAAACGCAGGTCGCGGTTGGTTACTATACCGACAAGGCGGTTGTCGCCATCAACGACGGGAATACCGCCTATATGGAATTCCTCCATCATACGCAGGGCATCTGCCACGGTGCGGTCGCCGAGAATAGTCACGGGGTCGTAAATCATGCCGTTTTCGGCGCGTTTAACCGAGTGTACCTGTCGGGCCTGCTCGGCGATACTCATATTCTTGTGTATCACACCGATACCACCCTCACGGGCGATGGCAATCGCAAGCTGCGCCTCGGTAACGGTGTCCATGGCGGCAGAAACCAGGGGCACGTTGAGCGAGATGTTGCGTGAGAAACGTGTTTTAAGAGAAACCTCACGGGGGAGCACCTCGGAGTAGGCCGGAATAAGAAGTACGTCGTCGAAAGTAAGGCCAAGCATTTCGACACGGTCGGCAATAAATGACATACGCGTGTAGTTATGGATTTTATTGCGCACAAAGTTACGAATTTTTTCGCGGACTTTATTCAAATTTTCGCTAATTTTGCAAAAACAGAATTTTCAGCCGCCCCGTACACATTAATAAATATATTAAGAAATAAATATATATTAAGCTGAGGCACGTACACCACGAGATGGCGTGCCGCCCACAGCATTCACGGTTATCGGGTGCGAATTCGTTGTAAGTATATAATTTGAGCGATGAAGGTTGTGACAATGGACACGGGCTTGTTTGGGCGCGCTTGCCAGAGACTCGAGCGGCAGGTGCTGCAGAAGGGGTGGCGCCCAGAGCTGATTATCGGCATCGCCGAAGGCGGTGCCGTGGTGGCCCGAAACATTTTTCCCGGGCGACCGCATGCGATAGCTCATTGTCACCGCAGCGGTACCGGCCACAAAAAACGGGCCTCGACACTGATGCGCCTGATCAGGCGATGCCCGCTGTGGATGCGCGACCTGATGCGCATGGCCGAAGCCCGATGGCTGTCCCGCCGGCGCGAACACGCGGTTACCGAGCCCGTACTGAGCCCGGAAGCCTGCGAGGCGATATCCAAAGCAGTATTCATCCTTATTGTAGACGATGCCTGCGACTCGGGCTGTACCTTGCGCGCCGTCTATGACAAGGTGATGTCATTGTGTCAGGAACGGGTAATCGTAAAAACAGCCGTGCTGACAGTGACTACAGACAACCCGGTAATATCGCCCGACTATGCCTTGTACCGCAACAAAACCCTGATAAGATTTCCATGGTCAATGGACATGCCTCACAAAAATTAGTCGCGGTAGACCTCGACGGCACGCTAATCCGCGGCAATTCGCTGCGGGTATATATGACATGCGCCCTGCGCGACAGCCTGCGACGCCACCGTCCGTGGCTGACCATACGCCTCGGCGCCGTCATTACTCTGCGCGCGCTGAGGCTATGCTCTCACCGCCATATGAAGTGGCGGGTACTCGAGCTTGGCGGCAAGTCCCGTGCCCTGCGCGACGACTTCGCACGACATATCCGCTCACTCATGCGCGCCGACGTAGCCGCCTTACTGAAGGCCCGTGCCGACGAAGGTTGCCGTATTGTCCTGGCCACCGCCGCAGCCGACATGTATATCCCCTGGTTCTGGAGCGGAGAGTTCCTCGCCACGGCGACGGACGGAAACCCCGCACACGACGAATGCCGGGGTACCCGAAAAGTCAAGGCCGTCGCCGCCTATGCCGCCGCCAACGGCCTGACTCTCGACACGGTAATCACGGACCACCACGACGACCTGGCCCTGCTCGCTTCCGGAGCGCCTCACCGTATTCTGGTAAATCCCTCACCGCGCACCTTGGCCGCAGTCAATATGGCCGGCATACACATCGACACTATTTTCCATTAAAAACCGGAGGCAGCCAAACAACGTTATAACTGACAGAAAATTATTCCGCCATGAACGATAGAGACCGTATCTTGGAGCTCCGTAAGGAACTCAACCGACATAATCATAACTACTACGTGCTGAACCGGCCCGAAATCACGGACCGCGAGTTCGACGGACTGATGCACGAGCTTGAAGATCTTGAAAAGCGCCATCCCGAGATGGACGACCCGCTGTCGCCGACAAAGCGTGTAGGCTCCGACCTGACCAAGGGCTTCGCACAGGTACAGCATGTATACCCCATGCTGTCTCTGGCAAACACTTATTCCGTAGAGGAAGTAGACCAGTGGGCCGACCGCATCGAAAAGGCACTCCCTGGCGAAAAAGCCGTGATGGTTGGCGAACTTAAATTCGACGGCACGGGCATATCGCTGATTTACGAGCACGGTCGCCTGCTGCGTGCTGTCACGCGTGGTGACGGCGAAAAGGGCGACGATGTGACTGAAAACGTCAAGACCATACGCTCGATTCCCCTGACCCTTCAGGGTGAGGGTTGGCCGAACTTTTTCGAAATCCGCGGTGAAATAGTGATGCCGTGGAAATCGTTCGAGCGCCTCAATGCCGAGCGTGCATTCAACGAGGAACCCCTTTTCGCCAATCCCCGCAACGCGGCCGCCGGCACATTGAAGACTCAGAATTCCGCCGAAGTCGCTCGCCGGGGCCTGGACTCGTACCTATACTACCTGCTTGGCGAAAACCTGCCGTATGACAACCATTACGACAACATGATGGCGGCCAAATCGTGGGGTTTCAGAGTCAGCGACGCCATGACTTTGCTGCACAGCATCGACGATGTCGACAAATATATCAGTTACTGGGACTCGGCCCGCAAGGAACTGCCTGTGGCCACAGACGGACTGGTCTTCAAGCTCAATTCGCTCCGCCAGCAGCTCAATCTGGGCTTCACGGCAAAAAGCCCCCGATGGGCCATAGCATACAAGTTCAAGGCCGAACGGGCACTGACTCGTCTGCGCTATGTGTCGTTCGACGTTGGCCGTATGGGCATCATCACCCCGGTAGCCAATCTGGAGCCGGTGCTGCTGTCAGGTACCATAGTAAAGCGTGCCTCGTTACACAACGAGGATATAATGCGGCAGCTCGACATTCACGATGATGACATGCTTTATGTTGAAAAAGGCGGCGAGATTATCCCCAAAATCACAGGCGTGGACCTGGGGCGCCGCCGTCCGGACGCTCATGCCGTAGAGTTTGTCTCGCACTGCCCCGCCTGCGGCACACCTCTGGTACGTGCCGAGGACCAGGCAGCATGGGTATGTCCCAACAAATGGGGCTGCCAGCCGCAGATAACCGGCCGTGTCGAGCACTTCGTGGGCCGGCGCATGATGGACATCGACGGCATAGGCGAAGAAATTTCGGAGGTGCTGTTCGCTACGGGACTGGTATCAAACATAGGCGACATTTACGATCTCACCCGCGACAGACTGATGAATCTCGAGCGATTTGGCGAAAAGTCGGCCGACAGGGTAATGGAGGGCATCGAGCGCTCGAAATCTGTTCCATTCGACCGCGTGGTATACGCCCTCTCCATTCCGTACGTCGGCGAGACTACGGCCAAAAAGGTAGCCCGTGCAGCCGGCAACATCGACAGGCTGATGTCCATGACCCAGACAGAACTCGAAGGCATCGAGGATGTGGG
>CAZETN010000063.1:0-7774 GCA_964514475.1 uncultured Bacteroides sp. | reverse complement strand
CATCGAAGCCCATACCGTTGGCGCATCGTGTGAGCTGGTTGAGATTGTTGGCGATACCCTGCAGTGAGCGCACCATTGCGTATTCTTCATCAGTCAGAGCCTTTCGGATCGTAGTCCCCATGACGGCACGGGTAATGAACTTGTTGAGCGAGAGCCCGGCTTCACGGGCCATGTCTTTCACCACGGCATAGTTGCCGTCGTCAAGATGCAGCTTGATTTCGTTGCGGAGACGCTGCCACTCCGGTTTGGACTTGCGCCCTCGTTTGGATTTCGGCTTATTCTGAGCCATAGTAAAATTGGTCGGTTGAAATTAGGAATGGAGGCAAATAAGAAGGATGGAGGAGGCAAGGTTAAAGAAGCGGAATCAGGATGATTTCAAGATCTCGGCGTATGCGGCAACCGGAAGGTTGACCGAGCCAATTTTTATGGGACATAAAAAACAACCTTGCAATCCTCCTCCATCTTCACTATCGTTCCGATTGCGGAGCGTCGCTACAAAAGGCTGACTGTCCGGCTACGGCGTCCTGTAAGTGGGGTTGGCGAAGATGACTTTGCCCATCATCTCGTTGAGGCGGTCTGCTATGCGGTCACCGTATCTTGGTCTTATCTCCGATGGGGTAAGGTTGGTCGTAAGGATGGTAAAGAGGTGACGGTCATAGCGCGTTGTCAGCAAATCCGTGATTGGATAAAGCACGTTGCCGTAGTCCATCACCTCAAGCGGCTCCGTACCGAAATCGTCGATGGCAAGCATACGTTTATAACAGAGTGCGCGCCACTCATCATAGTCCTCCTTGCAGACCCTCGCAAGGTCGCGGGAATTGACAATCCGAATGGAGTATCGCTCGGAATAATCATCGTCAACTTTGATTTCAAATTTGTTGAGTATCTGCTGAAAGGCTTTCACAAAGGTAGTCTTGCCGTTACCGCATCCGCCGCACAGCATCAGTCCGAATTTCGAGTGATCGCCTGTTAGCCACTCGGCAATCTGTTCGGTCTGCATCATTAGGGCATCGCTCATTATAAAAGTCTTGTCGCGGCGTTCAACTTCCGCCTTTACTCCGGCGAGAAGTACACGGACGGTATCATCTTTTGAGAACGGAAGCCTAAAACGCTCCCTCGTAGTCGCTGGCCGACTGAGCTGAGACTCCAGCAGGTCGGCGAGCATCGTTGGCTGATTGATTTGTTGCATGGGGTGTCGGTTTAAGAGCCGTTTTGTTTTTATTGATTGGTTGTTTTTTAATCCAGTTCACGAAATATCTTCGGCAATCATCTTCCTCCCTGCCTTTTGTTCCCTGGCAACGGAGGTAGCGGAAGAAAATGCAGAGATACGATTTCAGTTCCGGCAATTCGATTTGACAGGAGGGAGAAAGAAGGGAAATGATTTCATTTAGCCACGGTTCGTCGTTAATCAGCAAAGCCTCAAGTCCTTCCAAACTCAGAATCTTCACATCGCCCGTTTTATTTGAAGAATAATTTTTATCTTTAATATTTCTATCTTCTATATTATAGGGTGTAAAGTTATCCGTCAAAGCATCCGTCTTGCTTTCCTGCAACGGTTCCGTCAAACCATCGGACAAACATTCCGTCTGATTATCTGCCAAGACATCCGTCAATACAAGAGAGTACATCGGATAGCTGCCCTTACCGGTGCCTTTAGAATAGGTGATGAGATTACGTTCACGAAGAGCTTCACGAGCGTTTACAACAGTCTGCCGGGTCACTTGAATCGCGTTGCTGATTACCGAAGTCGGACACTTGAACGGCATCTGCCATCGGCGGCTATTGGCACGGTCGATTAGGAAGAAGTATAGCGCGATCGCCGCCGTCGAAAACGGCTCGTACTCGTTCTCCCGCCAGAATCCCTGCATGATTTCGTAGATGTTGACTCCCTTAGACATGGTTGCCGGACTTGCGTAGATATTCGTTAGCGCGCTCCCTTATTTCATCCTGAGAGGCAATACGGACACTCGTCAGGTAGGCGTCGAGGTCTGCGGGATCAAAATAACAGAGTTTGCCGTTAGGCTTATACATTGGGATGATGCGGTTCATCATCATCTTACGGAGAAAGGAAAGCGATATACCGAGGTACTGCGCAGCTTCCTTTGAAGTGAGGAGTTTTCTTTGCATATTTTATTGACTAGTTTTCGTAGATACTTTTGGAAATACCTGGGTATTCTTGGCATGCATTGAGTACCTTTCGTTTCCGTTGCAAAATTACTGCCTTCTCAATGTGGCACCATGTTGGCGAGTTGTGTCGAAATATAAAAAAGGCAAACGCATTATATGCTGAATTACAGCGATATAATACGTTTTGAGTTTTAGAAATCGTATTCTGTTGTGTTGAAGTTGTGATTATCGTGTGGCGCGTCTCATCTCTTCCCAGATTTTGATGGCGTTATCTATGTTTTCACGAAATTCTATGTTAGCCGGGACATCGCTTCTTGCATCGTCAAGTCGATGGCTTTTATAATAGGTCTGACTGATTCCGCAGCGTTTCAGGAACAGCGATGACCATTCCTTTCCAAGTGCAGATGGGGAAATTAATTTCTCCACAGCATACACCATATAACATATATGAAGCTGCTTGAATTTTATAAGCTGAAAGAAATCCTGCTCAGATCTCAGATTCATGTGAACACTGAACATTATAGGAGTGGTAAATTCAAACAGTACTTCGTTACAGGCATCATAAAGACAGTTACATAGCTTCGCCGATACGGTATCGCGAAACTGCTCGGCATCTTTCATCAAAATCTTCTTCATGAGCCGCCCTCCCTGATTCGTTTGATGTCGGTAAGTATCGCGATGGCGATGTCATGGTATCGAATAATGACTGCTTCCAGAAAGTCAGCTCTGAATCGGAATACAGGTGCACTATTCTTATTGGCTTGCTCATATTCGGAATATAATCTTTGAACCACCTTTTGTCGTTCATCATGTTCTGCTTTGGCTTCCTCGCAAAGTTTTTCTGCCTCTATATATTCCTGGGAATCGAGATCCAGATAGTCAAGCCGGTTATTGAGCTGGCAGTAGTCTCTCCAATATGCAGTCAACTCTTTCTCGGCTTTCTGATACCTATTATAAAAGGTTCCTGAGTAGTTTTGTGCGATAGCCTTGAAATCAACCTCCTTCAGCATTGGCATACCGACACTCAAAAATCGCCATGATTCCTCTTTGAGTTTCATGGCGGACTTTTCCAGAGCATCAATATCGGATGCAGCCATCTCCTCAGCCTCATCAATCAGACTATTTGGTTCCGGCATCTCATCGTAAAACTTCACGATGGACAATGCATTCTCAAAGGACATTTCTTGTCCTTCGATAGAATTATTGATGGTGATGAGGTTTTGAACAAGCTCGTTTATCATGTGGGGATGTGTTTGAGGCAGATTACAGTTTGCCCTTAGATATAGAACAGCATGAGTTCTCTTTGGTTCTCATAAAAG
Source organism: uncultured Bacteroides sp. (assembly GCA_964514475.1). Lineage (GTDB taxonomy): Bacteria > Bacteroidota > Bacteroidia > Bacteroidales > Muribaculaceae > CAG-873. The sequence goes on along the minus strand of CAZETN010000063.1, from coordinate 4,328 downwards.
TACACCATGTTGCTATTAGTACACTTTCAGTACACCTCCAAAAATAACAAATCCTTCTAACTTAATAAGTTAGAAGGATTTTGGAGAGCCGCGAGTGGGACTCGAACCCACGACCTTTTCGTTACGAATGAAATGCTCTACCGACTGAGCTATTGCGGCAAATGGGCTTGTGGCCCGGGATGTTTATGCAACGGGAGCCGGTGTTTCGGGCCGATTGCGGTGCAAAGTTATGGAAAAATCGTCTAAAACCGAAATTTCGGGGGATAAAAATGGATTTATCTTGCGGAGGAGACGAAGGTCTGTTTGCTGAAAGTGAATTTTATCTTTGTCTTGGCATAGTCGATGCGGCACATCACGGGCTTGGTTATGTAGGGGATGATTGCCGTGACAATTTCCTGATAACCTGTATAGTAGTCGCTCTGCTGCTCGGTGACAATGTTGACAGGTGTAAGTACGAAAGTTATGTCTTCGTCTTTAATTTCGTCTTTGGCAATCAGGTTGTTGATGTAATCGCGCAGCCCAGAAAATGTGTAGGTGCCTGTCGTCGAGTCGTAGGCGGCGTAGAATGATGTCTTGTTGTCCGTAATCTGGTTATCGGCAAAGAACTTTTCGCGGTCTTTTTTCAGTACGAGCAACAGGTGCGGGGGTGTGTCAAAGTCGTATTCGTTGCTGACGGGGTCGGCCTTAATGCTCATTGTCAGTGAGTTCACCACGCCAATGTTGTTGCCGAGTCCCTGTTTGTAGCTGGCTTTGATTTCGCGTGCCGGAAAAACGATTTCGGCGTCCAGACCGGCGGGGGCTGCAATTATGGTGCTTCCTTCGTTGACTTGCTCTCGAATTTTCGGGGCCAGGTTCAGGCTGATATTGTTGTTTGAGATAATTTCGGGAGTGACTGCGAAGTATGAACCTACATAGTTGATGGTGGTGTCACGGTCCGTACCTTCGATTTTGCTGGTGCGGTGGTAGAACATGTTCATCAGCGTTTTTTCGACGCGCACGATGCGGCCTGAGCCGAATGACGATTTTATGTATAGGCCCTTGAAAATGTTTTTTGCGAAAGGTTCGGGGTCGCTGAATGATGCGGGGTCGTTTTTGTATGCGTCAAACAGTCTGCGTCCGAGTTCTACGGGCAGTGTGATGTCGATGCGCCTTGCTTCGTTTACTATTTCGTCCGGGGTCGTGTTGTCCCAGCTCGTCGAATAGATGGTCTGACCGATGCAGTTGCCGGGATCGAAGTAGCCTGCGGGGTTGAAGTCGCTGTATATTGGCGACGGAAGATTTTTTGTCAGCGGGTATACCTTTATGCCCATGGGCACAATGGAGTCTCCGGTGTATCCGTCCGAGAGCTGATACAGCATCTGAAGCTTCAGTGAGTCGATGTCGTTGCGGGTAATGCCGGTGGTGTCGAGTTCGAGGGCGGGCATGAATTGGGTAACGACGTCGCTGCTGAGGTATCCGAAGCCGGGGGCGTCAATGTTGCCGATAAGCTGAGTGATGGTGCGCGAGCGCAGGGCGTTGTTCTCGGCAGACTGCCCTGTGAGTACAAATGATGAATCGACGGTGATGACGACACCGTCCGAAACTATGGACGATCCGATTTCGGAATTGTCGTCGCAGCTTTGCAGGACAGTGGGGCCGGCTGTAAGCGATGCTGCAAGTATCGAAGCGTATTTGAGGCGTTTGAGCATGGGGAGGAATGTGAGGAGGAGGGAGAGGAGTGGTTGTCAGAGGGTTTCGTAGAACTTGCTGTAGCGTGCAAGGAATTCGGGGTTGTTGATGGCGGTCTCGATGTCTGCGCCTTCGGGGTACTCGAGAAGGGGCTTGCCGGACTGGCGGGCGTATTCAAGCAGTTTGGGGTTGACGTCCGGGACGGCCTGTACGATGGCGTCGCTGTAACGTATCGCCAGCTTGCCGAGTGCCAGGTCATTGATTTCGGCACTTTCAGCGAGTATGGCGATGTCTTCGTCGCTGAAGCCGTCCATCTTCATTTTTTCGGTGATACGGGCGTTGAGGGGCTGGGGAACGCTGTCGCCGAACATCGAGTATACTATTTTGCTGTCGCGCAGGGTCGGGTCGTCGGCGTACATGCGCCGGATATAGATGGGGGTGAGGGCGGTAGCCCAACCCGAGCAGTGTATCAGCGAGGGTACCCATCTAAGTTTCTTGACAGTCTCGATGACGCCGCGGGCGAAGAACATGATGCGTTCGTCGTTTTCTTCGGGGTTCGAAAAAATTTCGAGCTGGTCGGAACTCTGGCGGTGGAAGTAGTAGTCGTCGTTGTCGATAAAGTATACCTGCATACGCGAGGGCAGCAGTGTGGCTACCTTGATAATCAGCGGATGGTCTGTATCGTCTATGACGATATTGAGGCCCGAGAGGCGTATGACCTCGTGGAGTTGGTTGCGGCGTTCGTTGATGCAGCCGTATTTGGGCATAAACGTGCGCACCTCGATGCCTTTTTCCTGAAGGCTTTGGGGGACGGAGCGTCCCAGGATGGACATGGTTGTTGCCGGGAGGCACGGGGTAATTTCCTGTGACAGGAAAAGCGCTTTGTTTATTTCCATTGTGACGAATTTGAGATTATGGCCGCGGCCCGAGGTTCTTGTGTGAGGGCGGGCTCTGTCAGCCAAGTCTATACAATAATGTGCAAAGTTACAAAAAATTATTGAAAAAAAGCCCACACACCTGCAAGTTAACTAAAATTACGATTTTGTCATACCGTTTTTGGGTTCAGGCATGCGTAAACATGGACGTGTCATGGTTGTCAAGGAAAAGTAAAACGCATGACGGCAGCCGTCACCCTAACCGGTACGGCTGCCGTCATGCACAATAAATAAAGCGATTATTCGAATGCTTTCAGCATGGTGTCCATCGCGTTGGTCAGGCCTTCGGCATCCTTGCCACCGGCCTGGGCGAAGCCCGGCTGACCGCCTCCGCCGCCTTTGATGGCTTTTGCGGCGTTGCGGGCTATGTTTGCGGCGTTGAATCCGTTTTTGACAAGATCGTCGGTGAGTGCGACGGTAAGCATGGGTTTGCCGGTGCCGGGAGCCTCCGTCGCGGCGACAAAGGCTGTATGCTCCGGATGGTCGCGGCGTATAGCCATCGCTACCAGACGCACCATCTCGGGAATCATGGGGGCTTTTACCGATACCACCATTATGCCGTTGATGTCCTTGGCCGAAGCTGTCAGCTTGGCAGCAATCGAATTGGCGCGCTCCTCCATTGCCTCCTGTACCTGCCGGCGCAGCTCGGTGTTTTCCTCGATGTTTTTGCGCAGTGCGCCCAGCACATCGGGCACATTGTTGAACATGCTCTGTACCTGACGCATGGTGTCTGAAATCTGGTCGAGCATTTCTTCGACGCGTTCGCCGGTTATGGCCTCGATGCGGCGTATGCCGGCGGCAATCGAACTTTCGGCGACGATGCGTATCATGCCTATCTCGCCGGTGTTGTCCACATGTGTGCCTCCGCACAATTCGATAGACGGGCCGTACTTGATAACGCGCACCTCGTCGCCGTATTTCTCACCGAAGAGGGCCATGGCACCCAGTTCCTTGGCCTTGGCTATGGGCACGTTGCGGTGTTCGTCGCGGGCGATAGCCTGACGCACATAGCTGTTTGCCAGATGTTCGACGCGCCTGAGCTCTTCGGGAGTGACTTTCTGGAAGTGGCTGAAGTCGAAGCGCAGCATGTCAGGCGATACAAACGAACCCTTTTGCTCGACATGAGTGCCCAGCACCTCGCGCAGAGCGTAATGCAGCAGATGGGTGGCCGTGTGGTTGGCGGCGATGTTGCGGCGCGCAACCTCGTCGATGGCGGCGGAGAATGTCGCGGCTGGATCGGCAGGCATTTTCTGGGTGAGGTGTACCGATATGCCGTTTTCGCGTTTTGTATCGTATATTTCTATGACTTCGCCGGAGGAGTTGTCTGTCAGTGTTCCCCGGTCGCCTACCTGACCGCCCATCTCGCCGTAGAAAGGTGTGCGTTCAAGGATAATCTGATAGAACTCGCGTCCTTTTTGTTTTACCCGGCGCCAGCGGGCGATGCGAGTTTCGGCCTTTGTCGAGTCGTATCCCACAAATTCGGTGTCCTTTACGTCAGGCAGCAGTATGTTCCAGTCGGAAGCTTCGACGGCTGCGGCGTTGCGGGCGCGGGTTTTCTGCGCTTCCATTTCAACTTCGAATCCCTTGTGGTCGAGGGTCATGCCTTTTTCCTTGAGGATGAGTTCCGTGAGGTCGAGAGGGAAGCCGTATGTGTCATAAAGCGTGAATGCCTCCTTGCCTGAAATTTCGGTCTTACCGTCCTTGCGGGCACGGGCGATTGCCTCG
>CAZETN010000062.1:0-7777 GCA_964514475.1 uncultured Bacteroides sp. | reverse complement strand
CTCCGGCGCCTACCTCAACTACTACCTCGAGGATACAATCGACGACAGTGCCGAGAAAAAAGAGGCCGTGGACACCGAGGTGCGGATGTTCCAGAACGCCCTCGACTTCTCGTCGACACACCTGCGCGACTGCATGCTCCCCCGCAACGAAATAGTGGCCGTAAACATCGACACCATAACCCGAGAGCGTCTTGCCGAACTGTTCACACAGTCGGGACGGTCAAAAATACTTGTGTACCGCGAGGACATCGACAATATACTGGGCTACATCCACGTCTCGGAACTGCTCCGCGCCGACGCCAACTGGCGCGACAACATCAAACCCGTGCTCTTTGCCCCCGAAGCTCTGCTGGCGAACAAAATGATGCGCCGCCTGATGAGCGAGAAACGCTCGATAGCCATCGTCGTGGACGAATTCGGAGGCACCGCCGGCATGGTGACACTCGAAGACCTTGTCGAAGAAATTTTCGGCGACATCCGCGACGAGCATGACTCATCCTCTCCACTGGCACGACAAATCGGCGAGGGCATATATGAATTTTCGGGACGCTGCGAAATCGAGTACATAAACGACACCTACCGCCTCGACATAGACGAGGAAGACGACTACCAGACCATCGCCGGATACGTGCTGCACAACACCGGCACCATACCCGCCGAAGGCGCCACGGTGCTGCTGGGAAACCTGCGCATCGACATCCTCAAAAAAAGCGCCAACCGTCTTGAACTCCTTCGCGTAACGGTGACAGACACCGACGAGGATAAGAAATCCGACACCGACACCCCCGACGGGCAGTCGGCCAGATAAGAGACTGAAAAACACCATGGCCGACAACTATCTCGAGCGCAAAATGGAAGAACACCGCGCCGGCCGCGACACTGCGGCGAGGCGCCGGCGCGGCGGCGCTGCTCCGCTGCCTCAGAGCATGCCGCGCCGTATTGCCGTCATCGCCCGCGGGCGGCATCATCTTTCCGCGATAATCGCCCCGCTGCGTCACCCCGACATCCGTCTGGCCGTACTCAACACCATACCCGATGCCGCCACTGACCTCGGCCCCGATCACGGCATCCGGTACTACTCCTTATCCGGTAGCGCGGATGCCCCGACCTTACATGACGCACTCACGGCACTGCACCGTGCATGGCTCGGTCTTGACCTGCTTATAATCACTGACCCTGACCACGAGACAGCCTCTGTCCTCTCGTCCTGGCTCCCGGCACGTATCCCCGATGGCGCCTCCCCGATGGCCGTCATCATCGCGGAGGCAAAAGTGCTGCGACGCCTGAGTCTCCGCGCTCCCGGGTTCGACATACGGATTTCAGCATTCAGTACCTTGCCTGACACCGGAACGTGTGCCGAAGCCGCACACATCCCCTACCTTGCCGCATCCCCCGACCTCGCCGCCATCAGCCTTTGATTCCTTTACCCGGGCTTCTTCAGCAACGCGAAGGAAAACACACTGCACACTCATCTCCTGCGATAAGGCAACACGCTATATGACAGCGCCGAAGCGTCTGCATAGCCATTTTTTTACCCACATAGTGTCATAAAAACGGTGCTGTTTCAATTACGCGGACGGCCATATTCCGAATTTACCATAAAAATGCCAGAATAAATTTCACTTTGCTGTTGTGGGTTTAATTTATTTTAACTAAATTTGCCCCGACAAGTACTAAAAATACCTCATAGGCGAATCCTGCACCCTTAGCGCGATATCGCCGCCACAACACAGAACAATCAACCGAAAAGCGTTGCTCAAGGCGCGCCATACCGATAAAACACAACCATCCCTGACAGACAGCATGGTGCGGACGGGAGCAAGGCTCTCCGCTTTTCAAAACAGACCTTTCTATCACATAAAAAGCCTACGAGCAGCCGGGAAAAATGTCTTAACAAACAAAATCATGAAACGCGTTTGGCTTTTAATCGTATGCGTGATGATGGCCGGAATCGCTACCGGCTATGCCAAAGATGACGCCGCTTACACCAATTATGAGATTTCGGGAGCGGGTACAGCTACACAAGGCTGCTATCTTGTGGAGGTGGCACTGAACAGCAAAAAGAAAAACATCGATGACCGGGAGCTGAAGCGCGCGGCCGTACACGGTGTGCTTTTCAGAGGCTTCAGCAGCAAGGAGCACCGCCAGCATCAGCGTCCGCTGGCCGGCAGCGCGGCCAACGAGGCACAGCATGCCGATTTCTACAAAGAATTTTTCGACGAAGCAGGCACTGCTCCGTCATACGCCTCCATCGTCCCCGGCTCCAAGTCCATAACCAAGAGCGGAAAATACTATGTAATCAAGGCTACCGTGACTGTAAACAAGGAGGAGCTGCACAAGTATCTCAGCCAAAACGGAATTATTTCAAACCTTAATAAAGCATTCTGACCTATGCGAAAGATAACCTTGCTATTGACCGCATTGCTGACATGCATAGCGGTCGGCGCACAGAACAGAGATATCCGAATTCCGACCGAAGGCGGACGCGATATCAACACCGAAGAGTACACCCGGTCAAACACGGGGTTCTTTGTCGCCACCGATTTGTCTACCGGCATGTCGCTTAACGGCAAAGGAAGCCGAAACTGGGGCTTCGGCGAGCTGGATGCCGTAGGCGGCTATCGATTTTCCGAGTATCTGCGTGCAGGTATCGGTATGGGCGCCCGATATTACTTCCATGTCGGCGAATGCCGCGCCACGTCGCACAAATGGGCGATGCCCCTGTTTCTGATCCTGCGCGCTCACTTCATTCCCATCGGTTACCGCGCTGTGGTGCCCTTCTGGAGCATCGCCTTCGGCACAACCTTCCCCGACGGCGTGATGTTCCGACCCACACTGGGCATCCGCGTAGGCCAGCAGCGGTCGGCCTTTACCGTAGCGCTCGGGTATCTGGGACAACATTTCAAATCGCTTCCCGACGCCCCGGACTTCTATTCGGGCATAACCCTTAAACTCGGTTACGAATTCTGACACCTGAAAATCAATAAACCAACATGAAACTCAACAGTCTTTTTGCGATTCTTACGGTACTGGTTCTAAGCGTGGCCTCATGCAAGACACCTACCAAAATCGCCAACGAGTACGCGTCCGCCACTTTCGAGACCGAATGCATGGGTATCGACCCCAACGGGATACAGATTCTTCGTACCTGGGGCAACGGCATCACCAAGGCCAAGGCAATCGAGCAAGCCAAACGCCGTGCAGTCGAGACAGTAATATTCAAAGGCATCACCGCAGGCAGCGGCGACTGCAACAAGCGTCCGCTTGTCAACGAAGTCAATGCCCGCGAAAAGTACGAAGATTATTTCAATGCATTTTTCAGAGACGGCGGCGCATACCAGAAGTATGTGACACTTGAAGAAAAACGCACCTCGCGCATTAAATCAAAGAGTTCCGAAATGGAAGCCTGGGGTGTGGTCGTAAAAGTGGACCGCACTGCCCTGCGCCAGCGTCTAACCGATGACAACATACTGAAATGATGAGAAAGACAATTTTATTCGCGGCCATACTTGCTGCCGCTGCAAGCTTCACCATCCCGACATACGGACAGGCCAAAAAGCCCACCCTTATGGTAATGCCGGCAGATGTATGGTGCTATGAAAACGGATTTTCGGACACCTTCGAAGCCCAGGGACGCACCATCCGCATTCCCGACTACGAACGTGCATATCAGGAGAACGCCGACTTGCTGAATGTGACCACAAAGATAGGCGAACTGATGGCCGACCGCGGTTTTCCCCTCAAAGACATGTCGTCGGCGATACGCGACATCAACCGCAGCTCGACCGAAGACGCGATGACGGTAAGCCGCGCAGGAAACACCATCGCCGAAACCCCGCTCGAAAAACTGCTTAACAGGGCCAAGGCCGACATCCTTGTCGAGCTGACATGGAAAATCAGCACCGTAGGCCCCAAAAAGTCGGTCACCTACACCTTGCGCGGCATAGACGCCTACACCAACAAGCAGGTGGCTGCCGCACAGGGCACAGGACCGCAGTCGTTCTCGGCCGAAGTGCCCGTACTGCTTGAGGAAGCCGTACTAGAAAACATGGACAACTTCATCGCCCAGCTGCAGGCTCACTTCGACGACCTGCTGGAAAACGGCCGCGAGGTCGCCGTCAACCTGCGTGTCTTTGACAACGGCTCAGGCCTGTCGTTTGAAGACGAATACGGCGGCGACGAACTTACCGACGTCATCGACGACTGGATGGCTCAGAACACCGTCAATCACCGCTACAGCCTGACCGATGCCGGCACGACGCAGATGAAATTCGAACAGGTGCGCATACCTCTTTACCGCGAGAACGGAATGCCTATGGATACACGCCATTTCGCCACATCGCTGCGTAAATTCTTATCAAAACAACCATACAACATCCCGGCAAAAATAGTCGCGAAAGGACTGGGACGTGTTGACATAATCTTAGGAGAAAAATGAAAAAGCTGATATTCGGAGCAATAGCCTTGCTCGGCTGTCTGATGCCGGCGGGCGCGCAGGATGAGTGCACAATCGACCTCAGTATCATTACCGCTGAACAGACCGAGGACGTCCCCGACGCCACGATAGACTTCATGAATACGCGGCTAACCCAGATAGCCACCGCCGACGGCATAACCAGAGATCCGCTGCTGAGCCAGTTTTTCCTTGCCGGCAAATTCAACCACATCGTCGAGGACATCGTACCGGGACCTCCCAGACAGACGGCTCTGCACACACAGCTTACCCTGTACATCGGCGATCTGAGCTCGCATACCACATACGCGTCGGTCACACTTGAACTGCGCGGTGTCGGCACATCCGGCCAGAGGGCATTCATAAACGCCATGCAGACAGTCAACGCAAAAAATCCGCAGATCAAAGACTTTCTGACAAAAGGCCGCAAAAAAGTGCTCGACTACTACAACACTCATTACCGTCAGATTCTGGCCCAGGCCGAGCGTGCCGCCTCGCAGCACAAATACGACGAGGCACTGTGGCGGCTTGTGTCGGTTCCGGAATGCTGCACCGGATACAGTACCGTCAAGACCTACATCGACCGCTACTATAAAAAGTACATCGACCAGGAAGGCGTGCGTCTGCTTAACGCCGCCAAGGCCGCATGGGGTGTACATCCCGACCAGACCGGAGCCGCCGACGCCTACTCTTACCTGATGCAGATCGATCCCGAATCGGCGTCATATCCCGCAGCCACGGCTCTCGCCAATGAGATGCGGCAGTCAATCAAGAGCGACCGCGACTTCGAGCTGCGTAAAAAGTATCAGGACCAGATAGATCTGGAAAAGAGCCGCATCGAGGGTGCCCGCGCCGTTGGCGTGGCTTTCGGCAACGGCCAGCAGCCCGTGACCACCAATATAACCTGGCTTAGATAAAAAACAGACATGAAAATCAAACATTTATTATTATACGGGCTGTCGCTGTTCGTGCTTCAGGCACAAGCCCAGGACCTGATTCCGGTAAAGAACAAAAAGGACAAATGGGGCTATGAGGACTCCAACGGAAACCTTGTCATCAAACACAATTACAACGAGGCCCTGGCCTTTGTCGACGGACGCGCAAAAGTCAGGAAAGGCGACAAATGGGGTTATATCAACACTTCCGGACAGGAGGTCATTCCATTCAAATACACCGAAATCGGCACCTGGAACGACAACCGCGCAAAAGTCGCAGTAGGAGGCAAAGAGAAAGACGGAGTTCTCACCGACGCCAAATACGGTTTCATATCCTACACCGGCGAAATACTGGTAAAACCCGAGTATGACAAAATCGGCCCCTTCGAAAACGGTGTAGCCTATGTGGTAAAAGGCGGAAAATACGGGTACATCGACCAACACTATACATTTATCGTCAAACCTGAGTATTCGGCCGTCGGAAAATTCAACGACAAAGGCTACTGCTGGGTTGCCAAAAACGGTAAAATCGCCAACGGAAAAATCACAAACGGAGCTCTTGGCGTCGTAAACCGCCAGGGAGAGATTGTGATTAAGCCCGAATATGCCCAGATCGGCACATTTACCCGTACCATCAACGAGGCCAATCCGGTATATGCCCGGCTCGCCAACAATCCGCAGAGCCGCGAAAAAATGAAAAAGGCCATGAAGGAAGCCTCGAAAGGCATGGGGACGAAAGCATTTATGGCTGGTCTTACCGGCGATACGGAGGAGCTGGCCGAGGAGACCACCAGGCGCACCAAAATAGCCGCCGACCGCTTTATGGCCGAAATGCAATCCGATCTCGAGCTCAACGACTCAATCATGCTCACCGAGAGCCCACGCTGGGACCTGCTCGGATATGAATTTATCGACGGAAAGCTCTTCAGCGAGCTGGACATGTCGCAAAGCGACTGCTTCGCCGTCTCAAAAACACGCAGCATGTCAAACGGCATCGAGACCCCCTGGCTGATTTCGCTCAAGACAAACGACAAAATCGGCATCTTTGACAAATACGGCAAAGCCATTCTCAAATGCGGCCAGTATCCGGTGGCGTTCCTCCCCTCGGACGGCCTGATTCCGGTCGCAAAAAGCAACAAGAACGGACTTGAGGTCAATTATGTGAAATCGGACGGCAAACTGCTGCTGAAAAAATGGGCTAAAGCCGAGGCCGTAGCCCCATTCTTCAACGGCACAGCCATCATCGCGCAGAACAACGCCCACTATCTGATAGACAGAAACGGCAACAAGATTTCGTCAGAATACCGCTACATCCTGCCTCAAAGCAACGGAACCCATATTGTCGCCGGCAGCAACGGATACGGCATGATCAACGACCGTGGCGAGGAAGTGGCTCCGGCCACCTGGCACCTTATAGTCCCGTCAGACAACGGCATTTACTGCGCGCGTAAGGACGCCGGCGGCAAATACGGATATATCGGTGGCGACGGCAAATACGTAATCGAACCGACGTACGCCGAGGGACGCCCCTTCCGCGGCAATACGGCACCTGTACGCAGCGAAAGCGGTTGGGGACTGATTGACAAAGACAACCGCAGCGTAGTGGAGTGCAAATGGTCCGACATACTGCCTACAGGTGAGGCTACCCAAAACCTGTGCTGGGTGAAAAACGGCGATGCCTGGCAGTGTCTTGACGTGAGCACAAAGAAATTCGCCTTTGAAGACTCCTTTGCCAGTGTCCACAACTTTGACGAGACAAAACACGCGATTGTCGTCAACGGTGCAGGGCTGTACGGCTACATCGACAGCACGGGACGCACCGTCATACCGGCACGCCTTTCAAATCCCGGCGTAATCCGACTGTGCCTCGATTATCTGAAAGCCCAGAACCTGACCGGCCTCAGCGACATACAGGCACACCGCTTCAACCTCGAGAACAATCCGGCACGCAACGGATTCCGTCTGTCCCATACCATTGACAACACAATGTGGTCTTACTGAAAACAGATGCGAAACTACAAACCAGTCCTGGCCGGTGCCTGACCCGGCAGTCCCGGCACCAACAAAACACAATCATCATGAATAAATATTCAATATCGGCAATCGCGCTGCTGCTGTCGGTCGGCACATCGGCTTTCGGCAAGACCTACAAGGACGTCGACACCAAGTACAGCCGCAGCTCCATATATTCGATACTGCTCAACCATACCGAGCAGAAATTCGGCAAAGAAATCAAAAATCAGTTTCTGAACATCCCCACTCCTGACCAGTACAACAACCACGACCTCAATGTCAAGGTGGTCAATGTAAGCGGAAACGGCCAGTTCAAGGACTCGATCGACTCATTCATCGACAGCAATCAGATAGCCTCGCGCATGGTGGCAAGATA
>CAZETN010000061.1:0-7783 GCA_964514475.1 uncultured Bacteroides sp. | reverse complement strand
GGCTGTAAAGACGGATTCTATTGTCTTTTTACCACACAGAAACGGAGCGTAACGAGCACTGTTTCAGTACTATTCGCTACGCTCCGCCCAAATTTGTCTTCTCGCTATCTGTTTATTTTATGCTTTTCTTGGATGTCTTGTATCTGCCTTGAAAATTTTGCATAATCAATACTATCAATCATCGAGGAATATTCACGATATACGGACAGAGAGCCTTTGTAATCACCAATATTCTGCAATACTTCTTGCATTATAGCATACATTTTCAATGTGTCGTATTCGGTACCGCTTTTTACGACTGTATCTATTATTGATTTCGCTCTTTTATAATTTCCAAGTTTATTATATGCCAACGCACGGTGAAGGTTTCCTTTAGTAGTCGATTGTAACAGGGATTCGTTACGAGATATAATGTTTTCAATTTCTGTTTTAGTCCCGAAATTGATTGTGTATACTAAACGATATTTTAATAATTTATTTGCCTGAACTTCGCTGAGAGAGGTAAAATCATTACAAATTCCAAGTATGCTGTCTGCCAATTGTCCGTATCCTAATATAATAGCCCCGTTGATGATGTTTGTCAGACAATCGAATTCATAATCTTTATTACTTATCTTATTCGAAAGTTCAGCAGCATATTTACGACAATTAATATAACTTTCAAAATCATACAGCTGGTATGAAATAGATCCTTGAGCGACGAACGCACGTATCAGTGTCAGGGAGTCTGACAAGCCGCATGTGTCGTCGGTGGCGCGGACAAAGCAGCTCATGGCGCAGTCAAGATCACCGCGGTTCTGGTAGATGCGGCCCTGATAATAGAGGGTGCGCACGCGCTCGTCGGCACTGCCGTGGTCGGCGTAGTAGTCGATGGCCGGCTGCAGGATGTCGAAGGTAGTGGTGTCTACGTAGTTTTTGTCGAGGGCCATGGACAGCAGCAGGGAATGACGGGCACGGTCGGCGCGCGTGACAAGGGCGTTGCGGTCGATGCCGTCGAGCAGCCACAGGGCAGAGTCGGGGTGCGCCTCCATCAGAGAGTCGGCACGGTCAAGCGTAGACCGCGTGGCAGCATCGCCGCAGCCGCTCAATGCGGCCACGGAGCACAACAGCACGAGTGCGAGCATGAATACGGAAGCTGTATTTCTGAGCATCATCCGAGGTATTTTTTCCTTTTGCAAGAATGTAATCCCAAATTTACAAAATAAAAGCAGTATCTCACAAACATAAGCCTGTTCCATATTCAGTTTTAATCAGACCATGTCCGACTGTCTGTGCGATTTCACGCAAAACAGGCGACAGCCTTTCAGCTGCCGCCCGACACTCCCGCACATTCGGTTAAATTTTCCTCCACTGTTTCTATCGAGCCTTTTCAAGCTCTTTTTGCTACCTAAATATTTATTTACATTGCAAATATACAACCATTTTGCCATATTTCATAAAAAATTGAAACATTGCAGCAAATATTGCTTTACCACCAAAAATATTTCCACAACATTGCGACAAACCGTATATAACCACATAGCCAGAAAGCCTCATGTAATGTCCGCCGGGCATTGGTAATCAATGCCTGTAAAGCGAACACTACCTGAGGCTTTTTTCTGCTTCAGCAGTTATTTTACATCCTATAAAATCAGAGGCTGTCGAGCTGTGGGCGGGTAATGACGTTGGTGGTGATGAAGTCGATGCCGGCGGCTTTGAGACGTGCGGCGACGGCGGGGTCGTCGACGGTCCAGGCGTTGACGGGCAATCCGTGGCTGTGATAGCGTTCTATAACGGCGCTGTCGACATATGGATGGGCTACGTCGGCACCAAAACCTTGCTCGACACACCATTCGTAGTGATTTGGCTCGTACTGCGCGGTAAGGAACTGTATGGCTATTTCGGGATAGTTGGCACGTACAAACTCAAGGCACTTCTTCATCGATGTCAGTATGATACAGTCGTGCTCAAAGCCTTTCTGACGCACTATTTCGATCAGGGCCGGGATATTGCTCTGATCGTTGTTGTTGACGCCTGTACCGTACTTGAATTCGATAAGAGGGCGTATACACAATTCGTGACATAGGTCGAGCCATTCGCCCAGCTCCATCAGGCGTCCTGTATATTCCACGCCGTTGCGGGTCTGTCGCAGGGTGTCGGCCTGCAGTTCGGCCAGTGTCGACTCGGGTATGACCCGCATCGAACCCATACGGCGAAGTGTATCGTCGTGGCTCAGTACAAAGTGGCCGTCGGCCGTAACCTTGATGTCGGTCTCCACATAGTCGGCACCCATTCGGGCGGCGTTGCGGAAGGCCTCGGCAGTGCTCTCCACGCCATATGCCGAACCGCGGTGTCCTACAAGTTTAACCTGTGCCATTACCGCCGCCGCGGTTACGGTGACGGCAGTTGCCAGAAGTAAGCGTCTCATTTTACAACAATGTTTACAATCTTGTCGGGTACTACAATTACTTTAACCACGGTCTTGCCTTCGAGCCATTTGGCGGCCTGTTCGTCGCCCAGGGCCAGCCGTTCTACATCGGCACGGCCGGTACCGGCGGCCACTGTAATGGTGAAGCGGGTCTTGCCGTTGAACGACACCGCATAGTTGACGGTGGACTCTACCATGTATTTTTCCTCATAGGCAGGCCACTGTGTGTCAAGGATGGTGCTGTCATTGCCTAGGGCGCTGTGCCACAGTTCCTCGGTGACATGGGGGGCAAATGGTACAAGCACCGTCAGCAGCTGCCCGAGCACTGACCGGCTGTGGCACTTCTGCTGTGACAGCTCGTTGACGCAGATCATGAATGCCGCAACCGAGGTGTTGAACGAGAAACCTTCGATATCGCCGGTAACCTTCTTTATAAGGCGGTGCAGGCTGCGCATGTTGTCGGCTGTAGGCTCGGAGTCGTCGACAAGGCACGTGTCGCCCTTGTAAAACAGGCCCCACAGTTTCTTGATGAACCGGTGTACGCCGTCAATGCCGTTGGTATCCCAGGGCTTGGACTGGTCGAGCGGACCGAGGAACATCTCGTACAGGCGCAAGGTGTCGGCGCCGTAACGTTCAACTATGTCATCGGGGTTGACTACGTTGTAATATGTCTTCGACATCTTTTCGACGGCCCAGCCGCACTTATACTCGCCGGCGTCATTGAGCACGAACCCGGCATCCTTATACTCGGGACGCCACTTGCGGAATGCTTCGGTATCAAGGATATCGTTGTGTACTATGTTGACGTCGACGTGAATGGGAGTTACGTCATATTCATCCTTAAGATCGGCCGACACAAATGTATTTGTGTCCTTGATGCGGTACACGAAGTTGGAGCGTCCCTGTATCATGCCCTGATTGATAAGTTTGCGGAAAGGCTCGTCTTCGACAATGATACCGAGGTCGTACAGGAACTTGTTCCAGAAGCGGCTGTAGATAAGGTGACCTGTCGCATGCTCCGAGCCGCCGAGGTAAAGGTCGACGCTGCGCCAGTATCCGTTGGCCTCCCGCGACACAAGGGCGTCGTTGTTGCGGGGGTCCATATAGCGCAGGAAGTATGCGCTCGATCCGGCGAAACCGGGCATAGTATTCAGTTCGAGGCGGTATCCGTCCTCGGTCTGCCAGTTTATGGCGCGGCCCAGAGGGGGTTCGCCGGTCTCGGTAGGCAGGTATTTGTCTATTTCGGGCAGCAGCAGCGGCAGTTTGTCGTCATCAAGCACATGTGGAATACCGTCCTTATAGTATACGGGGAAGGGTTCGCCCCAGTAACGCTGACGGCTGAAGATGGCGTCGCGCAACCGGTAGTTTACCTTGACGTCTCCGATACCTTTCTCCTTTATAAATTTTTTGGTAGCGGCTATGGCCTCTTTGACGGTAAGACCGTTGAGGTCGAGTTCGGGGCCGGCCGAGTTAATCATTATACCCTCCTTGGCGTCAAAGCTCGACTCGCTTACATCCGCGCCTTCGATAAGCGGAATGACGGGCAGGTCGAACTTACGGGCGAAGGCATAGTCGCGGCTGTCATGTGCCGGTACTGCCATGATGGCGCCGGTGCCGTATCCGGCAAGCACATAGTCGCTGACCCATATGGGTATATTTTTACCGGTAAGGGGATTTACGGCATATGCGCCGGTAAAGACACCGGTCACCTTTTTGTCCATCAGTCGCTCGCGCTCTGTCTTGCTCCTGGTGGCCTTTACATACTCTTCCACCGCCTCTTTATGCTCGGGGGTGACCACCATATCCACATACTTGCTCTCGGGAGCAAGCACCATGAAGGTGACGCCGAATACCGTATCGGCTCTGGTTGTGAATATCCGGAGCCGGACGTCGCTGTCGGCGACGGCAAAATTCATCTCGGCGCCCTCGCTGCGGCCGATCCAGTTGCGCTGGGTCTCCTTCAGCGAGTCGGTCCAGTCAATCTTGTCGAGACCCTTGAGCAGACGCTCGGCATATGCCGACACGCGCAGACACCACTGGTACATGACTTTCTGCTCGACTGGGTAGCCGCCACGCACGCTGACACCCTCGCTTACCTCGTCGTTGGCCAGTACGGTGCCGAGTTTGGGGCACCAGTTGACCAGGGTGTTGCCCAGATAGGCGATGCGGTAGTTCATCAGCACGTCGCTCTTTTCTTTTTCGCTCATCTTCTTCCACTCGTCGGCAGTGAAGACGAGTTTCTTCGAGCAGGCGGCGTTTACACCTTCGGTACCTTTTTCCTCGAAGTGTCTTACAAGCCCGTCGACAGGACAGGCCATATCCTTGTCATTGTCATAGTATGACATGAACATGCGCTTGAACGCCCATTGCGTCCACTTATAGTACTCGGGGTCGCAGGTGCGTATCTGACGGCTCCAGTCGTAGCTCATGCCTATCTTGTCCAGCTGGCTGCGGTATCGCGCTATGTTTACGGTGGTGGTCGTCTCGGGGTGCTGCCCTGTCTGTATGGCATACTGCTCGGCGGGGAGGCCATATGCGTCATAACCCATCGGGTGCAGCACATTGAAGCCCTGCAGGCGCTTGTAGTGGGTATAGATGTCGCTGGCTATGTAGCCAAGCGGATGACCTACATGCAGACCTGCGCCCGAAGGATACGGAAACATATCCAGCACATAGTATTTGGGACGGCTCTCGTCGATGTCTACACGGTACACACCGTCGTCGGCCCATTTTTTCTGCCATTTCTCCTCAATGGCCTTATGGTTGTATTCCATTTCTTTAATTAGTGATTAGCAGTTAGTGATTGATTAGCTTAGCTGCAGCATGCGCTCGATGGGGCGACGGGCCCGCTCGGCGACAGCCGGGTCAACCTCGATTTGCGGTGCCAGAAAACGCAGCGAGTTGTATAGTTTTGTCAGTGTATTGAGCTTCATGAACGAGCAGTCGTTGCAGGCACAGGTCGAGTCGTCAGGCGGCGCGGGTATAAAAGTCTTCTGGGGACAGTCCTTCTGCATCTGGTGCAGTATGCCGCTTTCGGTAGCCACGATAAACTCCCGTGCCTCGCTGTTGCGGGCATAGTCGAGCAGCACTGCCGTCGACCCTATTTTGTCAGCGAGGATGCGCACGGGCTTCGGGCACTCGGGATGTACAAGTATCCTGGCTCCGGGATGCCGCCTTTTCAGCTCTATTATCTTTTCGGGCGAAAACAGTTCGTGTACATGGCATGCACCGTCCCACAGAACCATGTCGCGACCGGTTTCGGCGTTTATATAATTGCCGAGGTTTCGGTCAGGTCCGAAGATGATTTTCTCATCCTTTGGCAGAGAGTCTACAATCTTGCGAGCGTTGCCCGAGGTGACCACAATATCGGTGAGCGCCTTGACGGCTGCCGATGTGTTGACATAGCTGATGACGGTGTGTCCGGGATGCTCTTTTATGAATGCTTCGAACGCGTCGGCCGGACAGCTGTCGGCCAGCGAGCATCCGGCATTGACATCGGGTACTATCACGATTTTGTCGGGACAGAGAATTTTCGCCGTCTCTCCCATGAAGTGTACACCGCACAAAACTATCACACGGTTTGGCAGACCGGCAGCTATGCGTGCCAGGGCCAGGGAGTCGCCTATATAGTCGGCCACATCCTGTATCTCGCCCTTCTGGTAATAGTGGGCGAGCACAACGGCATCCTGCTCTTTTTTGAGACGCTCTATCTCTTTCCGGAGGTCCGCTACCGGCTCGTCGACATACCCTTTTTCAACATTCATTTTTATTATTTTATTTATGTAAGTTTTTTAATAAAAAAATTTTTATGACAACAATCACAAAAGAGTAATAAGAATGGTGCGTTGAAAAGAAGATAACTTTCCGCCCCTTTTCTTGCTTTTCAGGGTTATTGTTCCACCGTGCGGAGCGATCAATGGTTTATCAACAGCCGACATGTGTATGTTTCACCATATTACCGGTTTTATGAACAATTGTCAATAATATGCAAAGTTAATATTTTTTACTCGAAAAGCCGTGGTGTTTATGTTCAAAACCTCAGCATATCCGTTCAAAATCCCCTTAATAAATGATTGAAAGAAAACAGCTCGTAAATTTGGAAAAGCGATGTGGCCGATTGTATATACGGGGCTGTGGAAAAAGCAAGAAAAACGGCCTGTGTGTTTACAACATTTTTTCAACCACTTTTCAACCGGTTATCAACGGCACAAAAAAACGCGCCGGCAGGCACGCTTTTTCAATAGTGGATAGTATAAAAAGTATGAAACCGTGGCAGCCCGCTGTATGGCGGATGACAATCCCGGCAGTCCGGAGCCGCCGGTAGGTTCATAGCCGTCCCAGACGGTCGAGGCGGTCAAGTATTTCGGTAACCGACAGACGTCGCTGACTACGGATGTCTGCGGCAAGGTTACGTGCCATTGCGGCGACTTCGGGGTGGCTGAACAACTGGTTCTGGTAATCGAGCAAACGGTTGAAAAGTACTTCGGTCTCGTCATCGTCGAGCGAGCAGGCGTTGACGGCCTCGTCGCGGATAAGTGCACGTAAGGTGGAGCGCGACGAAGAACTCAGCGGTCGCCCGGCACCGACGTAGCTGCGACACATCACATTGCCCATTACCATGGCCGATGTAAGTTCGAGTTGCTTCAGCATCAACTGCCATGCAAGGCGCGCCGACAGACGGGGATTGCCCGAGAAACCGAAATCGGGAGTCATCTCTATTCCTTCGCCGGGGTTGCTGTCGATGCTGATGGCGGTCAGTTTGTCCTCGCCGTTCCATACAACTATGGCTATGGCCGAACCGGCCAGGCCGAGCGAACGGTCGTTTTCGTCATTATATCTGAATGCTGAATTGTGCATGTCTTTACTTGTTGGTTAATACGTGTAGGCATTGCAAATTTACAAAAAATTTGATTACACGTCATATATATTACAACCTGCGCCCCGCAACTGTTTTGCCTCTGCGGCTAAAATATCGTTTTACCGGTTTTTCAACAGTCATATAGATAAGATACGAGACTGTGACCGTCACGGCTGTTGAAATAACGAAGGTCAGGCTCAGGCCAAGCGTATCCGCCAGTCCCCACATTGCGGCAAGCTGAAATATAGGCCAATGTACTATGTAGACCGAGTACGACAGATTGGGCAGCCTGTTTTCGAAGTGTCCCCAGTTTCCTGCCATCGATAACCAGATAACGATTATGCCGAGGCTGACAGGATCGATAAAGAATCTGGTCCAGTAAGGCGAAAACAATCGTACGGCATACAGCACCGCGGCGCATGCCGGCACCGTGTAACGGTGTTTCATGAACCAGTAGAAGTGGAAATAGATAAAGACTCCGACGTAGAAATAAGAAATCTGTCCGAATACCTGCCGTT
>CAZETN010000060.1:0-7841 GCA_964514475.1 uncultured Bacteroides sp. | reverse complement strand
AATATCAAAAAACATATATAACCTACCAAAAATTCAATCAGCTATTATCAAGTATCTTCCCATCCACGAGTTCGTGCGCGTTGACGGCAATTACGGTTATGTGGGCATTTCGCCCTATGCGGCCAAACAGCTCGGCAACATTGTTTACGTCGACATGCCCGAGTGCGACGACGAAGTAGTAAAGGGCGAGGAATTCGGCGCCATCGAATCCGTAAAGGCCGCCTCCGACCTTTTCTCTCCCGTTACCGGCACAGTTGTCGAGGTCAACGAGGCTCTTGCCGACGACCCCTCGCTGGTAGGCAAAGACCCTATGGCCAACTGGATTATCAAGGTCGAGATGAGTGATCCCGGCGAACTCGACAGCCTGCTCACCCCCGAGCAGTACGAGGCTCTTTGCGCCGCCGAACAACACTGACCCTTTGATAATCACTAATTGACAAAAGGTTACTAATCTAATAGAAATGTCACAACACAAATATATGCCGCAGACGGCCGGCGACATTGCCGAGATGCTTGACCGTTGTCAGGCATCGTCGGTGGATGACCTGTTTGCCGACATTCCCGAAGAGCTACGCATGAAGGCGCCTTACGACCTGCCTCCGCAGCACTCCGAAATCGAGGTGCGTCGTTTCTTTGACCGCCTGCGCTCCAACAACACGCCGTTGGTGTGCTTTGCCGGCGCCGGATTTTACGACAAATACGCTCCCGCGGTAATCCCGGCGATGATGTCGCGCAGCGAATACCTCACCGCCTACACTCCTTATCAGCCCGAAATCAGTCAGGGCACCCTGCAGTACATTTTCGAGTACCAGTCGATGCTGTGCTCGCTTACCGGCATGGACGTCTGCAATGCCTCGATGTACGACGGCGCCACCGCTACGGCCGAGGCCATGATTATGTGCGTGGCCTCGGCACGCAAGCGCAACCGTGTCCTCATCTCCGACACCCTGAGCCCGGCTGTAAAGGCTGTAGTCGCCGCCTATGCGCGCTACCATGGTGTGAGGCTCGACACCATTCCCGCCAACGGGGCCGGTGTGACAGACCGTGAGGCGATGACGGCGATGCTGGCTGACGGCGACGTCGCCGGTGTAATAGTGGCCTCGCCGAACTACTGGGGTATTCTTGAGGATTTCAGCGGCATGGCCGACGAAATTCACGCCGCCAAGGCTCTGATGGTAATCAACACACACGCCGGAGCCCTCGGCGTTGTACGCACTCCCCGCAGCTGGGGCGCCGACATCGCCGTCGGCGAGGCGCAGTCGCTGGGTATGCCTCTCAACTACGGAGGTCCCGGTCTGGGCTATATGTGTACGACAAAGGCTCTCATGCGAAAGATGCCCGGACGTATCGTCGGCGCCACAACCGACGGCGAAGGTCGCCGCTGTTTCGTGCTCACGCTGCAGGCGCGCGAGCAGCATATACGTCGCGAGAAAGCCACCTCTAATATCTGCTCGAATCAGGGTATCATGACTCTTTACGCAGCCATGTATCTGTCGGTGATGGGCGCCAGAGGGCTGCGCGAGGTAAACGAACTCAGCTATGGGGGCGCCCACAGCCTGGCCGCGCGTATTGTCGAGACCGGCAACGCCGAACTGGTGTATCCCGACTCACCGTTCCTCAATGAGTTTGTAGTACGGCTCAAATATGCCTCGGCTGATGATGTGCTGCTGCTGGCCGAGTCGCGGGGCATACTCGCGGGTGTAAAGGTCGATGAGGACAAACTGCTGATTGCCGTAACCGAAATGCGCACTCAGGACGAGATAGACGAATTAGTGTCAATCTTCAGCTTCTTCGCTGAATAATACGCATGATACTATGAACAGAGAAGTATACGGCAAACTTATATTCGAATGCTCGCAGGCCGGACGCAGTGCCGTCTCGCTGCCTGTCAACACTTACGGAGTCAAGCTTGAGAGTCTGCCCGCGAACCTGCTCCGCGACGAGGCTCCCGCGCTGCCCGAGGTGGACGAGCCGACACTTGTGCGTCACTACAACAATTTAAGCACCAATAACTTCGGCGTCGATACGGGCTTCTATCCCTTGGGCTCGTGCACGATGAAGTACAATCCCAAAATCAATGACGAAATCGCCGCCGACCCTGTTGTGGCCCGGCTACATCCGGCACAGCCATCCGACAGTGTCCAGGGTGTGCTCGAGGCGTACAGTACGCTGCAGCAGTTCCTGAGCGAAATCGGAGGCATGGCGGAGTTCACCCTCAATCCGTTTGCAGGCGCCCACGGCGAGCTTACAGGTCTGATGGTAATTCATGCATATCATGACGCCCGCGGCGATGTGAAGCGCAACAAGGTGATTGTCCCGGACTCGGCGCACGGCACCAATCCCGCTTCGGCAAATGTGGCCGGTTACGAGATTGTCGAGGTACACAGCCTGCCCGACGGTACCGTCGATGTGGACGACCTGCGCTCGAAACTTGATGACACGGTAGCCGCCATGATGATGACCAACCCCAATACTGTGGGTATGTTCGAGAAAAATATTCCCGAAATCGCCCGTATGGTCCACGAGGCGGGCGGTCTGATGTACTACGACGGAGCCAACCTCAACCCCATGCTGGGTGTGGCCCGTCCCGGCGACATGGGATTCGATGTGATGCACATCAATCTGCACAAGACTTTTTCGACGCCTCACGGCGGCGGCGGCCCTGGTTCGGGTCCCGTAGGCGTACGCGCCGGCCTTGAGGAGTTCCTGCCCAATCCGCGCGTGGTATGGAACGACGATCACGGCTGCTACGAGGTCGTTACTGACAGTCCCGATGCTCTGGGACGCGTCAGCGCATGGCTCGGCAACTTTGCCGTGGAGATGCGGGCCCTTGCCTATATACTCAGCCTCGGTGCCGAGGGTGTGGCAAATGTAGGCCCGATGGCCACGCTGAATGCCAACTACATCAAGGACTCGCTCAAGGACCTCTACAAGCTGCCGATTGCAGGACGCTGCAAGCACGAGTTCGTATTCGACGGTCTGGCCGACAAGTCGACCGGCGTCACGACACTCAACATCGCCAAACGTCTGCTCGACTTCGGATTTCCTGCTCCTACCATCTACTTCCCGCTGCTCTTCCATGAGTCGCTGATGATTGAGCCTACCGAGACTGAAACCCGCGAGACCCTTGACAAGTTTATCGAGGTAATGCGTCAGATTGCACACGAGGCAGCCGAGACTCCCGATGTGGTGCTCGGCGCTCCGCACAATACACCCATCGCTCACCCCGACGACACACAGGCCGCTCTCAAGCCCCTGGTGAAATACGCCGACCTCAACGCCGCCGAATGATGGAAGAAAACCGTTTTGACCTTATTGTCATAGGTGCCGGCCCCGGCGGTTACGAGACTGCCGCCAGGGCGGCCACCCGTGGCGACAAGGTGCTTGTCGCCGAGCGCGACCTGCCGGGAGGCACTTGCCTCAACCGCGGATGCATACCTACGAAATGTCTGTGTGCCTCGGCGTCCGCTATTCTCGGTATCATGGAAGCCGCCGAATTCGGCATTTCTGTCGGCGGCGAAGTCAAGGCTGACTACGGCCGCGCGGTCGCCCGTATGAACGAGGTTGTCGCCGGTCTGCGCCAGGGTGTCGGACAGGCTCTTGGTAAATGCACCGTGATATATGGCGAGGCTTTACTGACAAAGGATGGCAAGGTAAAAATCGGAGGCACTGAGTATTCGGCCGACCGTATCATTATCGCCACGGGCTCGCGTCCGGCGACGCTGCCTGTTACGGGTGCCGATTTGTGCATGACCAGTGACGATTTTCTGCGCCTCGAGTCATTGCCCGAGTCCGTTACCGTTATCGGAGGCGGTGTGATCGGGCTTGAGTTCGCGTCGGTCATGGCCGCTTTCGGCACAGCGGTTACCGTTGTCGAGTATTGCCCCGAAATACTGCCGCCGTTCGACGCCGAAGTCGCCAAGCGCCTGCGCAGCTATCTGTCGCGCCGTGGCATCAGGTTCATTACCGGAGCGGCAGTGACTTCGGTATCGCGTGATGCCGGGACCGGGAAGCTTGTCACCGCCTATACTTCGAAAAAAGGCGAGGCCTCGGTCGAGTCGCACGCTGTGCTGATGGCCGTAGGCCGTGCCCCGGTTGTCCCGGAAGGTGCCTCCGAGGCCGGTATCGTCACCGACCGCCGAGGATTTATTGTCACAGACCCGGACACCTTCGAGACGAGCGTCCCCGGTATCTATGCCATCGGCGACTGCAATGGCCGTATGATGCTGGCACATGTCGCCTCGGCCCAGGGACTGCGTGTACTTGGCGAGGATGTGCGCCTCGATGTCATTCCAAGTGCCGTCTTCACCGTTCCCGAGGCTGCGATGACCGGACTCACCGAAGCCGCTGCCAAAGCCGCAGTCGCAGACCCCGCCGAAGTCGGTACCGCCAAAGCCATGTATGCCGGAAATGGCAAGGCCCGCGCTATGGGCGAGACTGACGGTTTCGTCAAAGTGGTATATGGCAAGTCCGACGGCCGCATACTTGGCGCCCACATCATCGGCGCACATGCCAGCGATCTGATTGCCGAGTTTGTCACGGCCATCGACTGCGGCCTCACCGTAGCCGACGTCGCGCACCGCCTCGTCCACGGCCATCCTACACTCAGCGAGCTTACGGCAGGCGCCTGCTCGGCGGCAGTCCGCTGACGTATTCCGCCTTGCGGCCAGATATAAGGGCCGCATCAGCACATGACAAGGGCGCGTTATCCCGGGCAAAACCGGGTTACGCGCCCTTGTCATGTGCAAAAGCGGAGTGTTGTGTCTCAGAGGACGGTCATTTCGCCGGCGAGCGGGCGGCTGAGGGCGCGCACAAGACGCTCGCGGCTCAGATCGCGCCCGAAGAGGACCATCATCTTGGTTGTGGCCGCCTCGACGGTGATGTCGTAGCCCGATATTACCCCTGCGGCGGCCAGCATGTCGCCGGATACATATCTGTTTGAGCGCACCGAGCCATCGACGCACTGGGTTACGTTGAGTATCAGGATGCCGCGTGCAATCGCGTCCTGGACAGCTTCGAGAAACCATTTTGCAGTCGGGGCATTGCCGGCGCCGTAAGTGCGCATTACAACACCCTTGATGCCCGGGGTATGCAGCAGATGGTTCAATGTCGTCTCGCACAGGCCGGGGAAAAGGTCGACAATCATCACCGAGCGGTCGAGGTTGTACTGTACGTTCAGTTTCTGGTCCGGAAGCGGGCGGGCCAGGGCGTCCTGGTTGTACTCGATGCCAAGTCCTATATGTGCCAGACGGGGATAATTGTTGGATTTGAAGGCGTTGAAGTTGTCGGCGCTGCGCTTGGTGGCGCGGCAACCGCGCCACAGGTAGTTCTCGAAAAGGATGGCCACTTCGCGCACCATCGGCAGCCCGTCGCGGGGGTCGCGTGCGGCGGCGATCTGAAGGGCGGTGATAAGGTTTTCCTCACCGTCGGTGCGCACCTCGCCGATGGGGAGCTGGCTGCCGGTGATGATGACGGGTTTGTCAAGGCCCTCGAGCATGAAGGTCAGTGCCGATGCCGTGTATGCCATGGTGTCGGTGCCGTGCAGGACAACGAATCCGTCGTAGCGGTCATAGTTGTTGTCGATGGCCCGTGCCATGTCCTGCCAGTGCGGGATGTTCATGTCGCTCGAATCTATCGGCGGATTGAACGAGATGTTGTCTATGACATAGTCCAGCATCTTGATTTTGGGCACGTTCTCCATCAGGTGAGTGAAGTCGAACGGCCTCAGGGCCTTGGTTTTCGGGTCCTCGATCATGCCGATGGTACCACCGGTGTATATAATAAGGATACGGGGCCTTTTCATTGTGCGCGGTTTTTGTGGTAAGTAAGTGTAAGAAATCAGCCTATGTGAATTCTGAATATATTATGAGATGTTTTTTGTGTGGATGCGTCCGGACCGGTGAATGGCTGAATGAAAGATACGGAAAGCGCTCATAAGATAAGATTTCAAAATCACACAGGTATATGAACTTATATATGAACTTACTTATTGTAAGAGTCAGCCCGATTGGGGGGTGCTGAGTACTGATTGCTTATTTAACCTGACAGCCGGGGGCTACGGGAGTTGTGGGCCCCATTACGACGAGGCGTCCGTCGCGGTCTTCGGCGCTGAGTATCATGCCTTGTGATACAATGCCGCGGAGTTTGCGCGGCGGCAGGTTGGCGATGAAGCATACCTGTTTGCCCACAAGGTCTTCGGGATTGTAATACTTGGCGATACCGCTGACGATGGTACGTTTTTCCATGCCGTCGTCGATGAGGAAGCGCAGCAGTTTGTCGGCCTTGGGGACGCGCTCGCATTCGAGCACTGTGCCTACACGCAGGTCGGCTTTCATAAAGGTGTCAAAGTCGACGTCGGCCTGCTGCGGAGCGGGACGCCAGGCATTGATGGCGTTCTGCTTGCGCGACTCCTCCAGACGGTTAAGTTGAGCGGCGATGGCGTCGTCCTCGATTTTTTCGAACAGCAGTTCGGGTTGCCCCAGGGCAGTGCCGGCCACGAGCATCGACCGGGAACCGAGCTCCTGCCATGACAGGTTTTCAAGTCCGAGCATCTTGCAGAGTTTCTGCGACATGAACGGTGTAAAGGGCTCGAATGCCAGAGCAATGTTGGCGCACAGCTGCAGGGCTGTGTTGAGGATTGTGGCCACGCGTCCCATGTCGGTCTTGGCAACCTTCCAAGGCTCGGTGTCCTGCAGGTATTTGTTGCCGAGGCGGGCAATGTTCATCGCTTCCTTGAGGGCTTCGCGGAAATGGAATGTCTCGATATTCTCGGACAGGGCCTTGCGTATGCGGGCCAGTTCGGCGTATGCCTCGCGCTCGGCGTCTGTAAGTTCGCCGGCGGCGGGGACAGCGCCCTCGAAGTATTTGTGTGTCAGAACTACCGCACGGTTGACGAAGTTACCAAGTATGGCTACCAGTTCGCTGTTGTTGCGGGTCTGGAAGTCGGCCCAGGTAAAGTCGTTGTCCTTGGTCTCGGGGGCGTTGGCGGTGAGGACGTAGCGCAGCACGTCCTGTTTGCCGGGGAAGTCACGCAGATACTCGTGCAGCCATACGGCCCAGTTGCGCGATGTCGAAATCTTGTCGCCTTCGAGGTTCAGGAACTCGTTGGCCGGTACATTGTCGGGCAGCTGGTAGTTGTCGCCGTAGGCCATCAGCATTGCGGGGAAAACTATGCAGTGGAACACTATGTTGTCCTTGCCGATGAAGTTGATGATGCGTGTCTCGGGATCTTTCCACCACTTCTGCCATGAGTCGGGAAGCAGTTCCTTGGTATTGGAGATGTAACCGATGGGGGCGTCGAACCATACGTACAGCACCTTGCCCTCGGCGCCCTCTACGGGTACGGGCACACCCCAGTCGAGATCGCGCGATACGGCGCGGGGCTGCAGGCCCAGGTCGAGCCACGACTTGCACTGGCCGTATACATTGGTCTTCCACTCCTTGTGCCCTTCTAAAATCCACTTGCGTAACTCGGGTTCCCATCTGTCAAGAGGCAGGTACCAGTGGTGTGTCTCTTTCAGGACAGGAGTGTTGCCGGTGATGGCGCTGACCGGGTTGATGAGGTCGGTGGCGTTGAGCGAGGTTCCGCAGGCCTCGCACTGGTCGCCGTAAGCACGCGGATTGTGGCAGTGGGGACACTCGCCCGTAACGTAGCGGTCTGCCAGAAACTGGTTGGCCTTGGCGTCGTACAACTGCATTGAGGTACGTTCGACAAACTCGCCCTTGTCATAAAGGCGTCTGAAGAACTCCGAGGCCGTCTCGCTGTGTATGTCGCTGCTGGTGCGGCTGTATATATCGAAGGATATGCCCAGTTCTTCGAACGAGTCCTTGATGATTTTGTG
>CAZETN010000059.1:0-8028 GCA_964514475.1 uncultured Bacteroides sp. | reverse complement strand
CAGTTGGCGCCCAGGAACTCACACACCTGGTTGTAGGCGGCGGGCCATAACAGCGCGACTGAATTCATCAACACATGAAATGTAACGAATAGGACCAGGCAGATGCCGGTGACGGCCATCACAAACTTGCGTCCTATAGATGATTTGAATAACCACATAAGATGTAGATGAGATTGATTGTTTTGAATTTATTGTAATTGAGTTTGTCGTTAAATCGGGGTCGGCGCTGTATACCGGACACCATGTTTCAGGCAAGGCAGAACACGCCGCCGCGCCCGTGCCTCGGGGTGCGACATGCGTACTGTCAGGGTATAGTCTGCTGCAAAGTTAAAAAATTTTATCCGCACGACAAGTTTTTTCGGCCCTTTACTGAGCCAATTTACCGAAAAATTTCCACAATTGTCCTTTTTTTATGTATTTTCGGCTCAGACACCCCTCGTTATCCAAAAAAAACGTACCTTTGTACCACCCCGAATACTCGGGGTGTCCGAGGCTTCGGGCGCCTCCCCTGCCCCACGCCCCGGCAGCTGTTTTACAACCCAACCCCATAACTGTCATGGCAGAAATCAAGACAATCGGTATCCTTACCTCCGGCGGCGATGCTCCCGGCATGAACGCCGCCATCCGCGCCGTCACACGCTCGGCCATATTCAGCGGCCTCAAGGTCAAAGGCATCTACCGCGGATACCGCGGACTCATTACCGACGAAATCGTGGACTTCCGCACCCAGAATGTCTCAAACATCATCCAGCAGGGCGGAACAATCCTCAAGACCGCCCGCTGCAAGGAGTTCCAGACTCCCGAGGGACGGCAACTGGCTTACGATGTGGCCCGAAGCCACGAAATCGACGCCATTGTGGTGATCGGCGGCGACGGCTCGCTGACCGGCGCCCGAATCTTCGCCAACGAGTTCAACTTTCCTATGATAGGCCTCCCCGGCACCATCGACAACGACCTGTACGGCACCGACACCACCATAGGCTACGACACCGCACTGAACACCATCATGCAGTGCGTCGACAAAATCCGCGACACCGCAACAAGCCACGAGCGCCTGTTCTTCATCGAGGTCATGGGCCGCGACGCCGGCTTCCTCGCCCTCAACGGCGCAATCGCATCCGGTGCCGAGGCCGCCATCATACCTGAGATCTCCACCGAGGTCGACCAGCTGGCCGAACTTATCCAGAACGGGTTCAGAAAGAGCAAGAACTCGTCGATAGTGCTCGTAGCCGAAAGCCCTGTCACAGGCGGTGCCATGGGATTGGCCGAGCGCGTGAAAAACGAGTATCCCGGCTATGACGTGCGCGTATCCATCCTCGGACATCTGCAGCGCGGTGGCTCGCCCACGGCGCACGACCGCATTCTGGCATCGCGCATGGGAGCCGCAGCAATCGAGGCTCTCATGGAGGACCAGCGCAATGTGATGATCGGCATCAAGAACGACGAAATAGTTTACGTGCCCTTCACCAAAGCCATTAAAAACGACAAGCCCATCAACCGCGACCTGTTGTCGACCCTGCGCAAACTCTCGATATGACCGGATGCTGGATCGAGGCCATGCGCCTGCGCACGCTGCCGGTATCGGTGGCGGGCGTCATCGGCGCGTGCGGATATGCGTTTCTGAACGGAGCCTTTGACTGGGCGCCGGCATTGTTGTGTCTGCTTTTCGCCATCCTTGCTCAGGTGGCGTCGAATTTCGCCAACGAGTATTACGACTTCAAAGGGGGCCTTGACCGCAAAGGCCGCGTGGGGCCGCGACGCGGTGTCACTGAGGGCGACATCACTCCGGCGGCCATGCGCGACGCCGTTTTCATAACACTGAGCCTGGCCTGCGCCGTCGGGCTGTGCCTGATATATTGGGGCGGATGGTGGCTCATCGCCGCCGGACTCCTCATCGCCGCCGGCGTTCTGGCCTACAGCACGGGGCCTTTCCCGCTCAGCCACCACGGGCTTGGCGAGGTGGCTGTGGTATTCTTTTTCGGAATAATTCCGGTCAACCTTACCTGTTACCTGATGACGGGCCATTTTACATCCGAAGTGGCAGTCGGGTCGGTGGCTTTCGGACTGATGGGAGCCAATGTTTTGATTGTCAACAATTACCGTGACTGCGACGACGACCGTGCCGTGGGCAAGCGCACACTGGCCGTCATCCTGGGCCGCAAAACCGCGTCGGCGCTGTATTTCGCCAACGGTATCGCCGCCTATTGTCTGGTGCTCCCCGTCTGGCTGACCATGCCGCGCCTTAGCCTGCTTGCCCCACTGGCTTATCTGGGGCTGCACACTCTGCTCTACTTCAGGCTCCTGAAGCTAAAAGGTACCGCCCTCAACCCCCTGCTGGGGATGACAGCCTGCCTGATGCTGCTGTACGCCCTGATGTTCTCCGGCGCGGCAGCGGCCTGGCGGTGGCTGTGAGGAACCACACAGTCCAATGCCGTTTACACAGGAATAGAGCAGAAAAAGTTTGAGAATGGGAAACCGATTACCGTCGGTGCCAACGACATCCATCCATTGTCGCCGTACATCCGGCGGGTCGCCACACGGCATTCAGTCAGCCGCGCCCGTACTTGCGGCGTGCCCGGTACGCGACGTACCGCAGCGTAAGCATACTGGTGACAAAGTAAACCGCCGTCAGCCCCCACAGCCACAGATATTGTGTCACATTGGTGGCGATGGTGCCTCCGCAGCTGTTGATGCTGATAAAGCCCTGCACGCCCCAGACGGCGGGAACAAAGTCGCCGACGACTTTCCAGATGTCCGGACTGGCGTAGCGCGGCCACGTGAGTCCCGTAAGGAACAGAAAGAGCACCGACGACACCACTACGATTATGAACGAGCTCTCGCGGTCGGTGACTATGCCGTTAACTGTCTGTCCGAAAAAGCCGGTCGCCAACAGCATCGGCGCTATGAAGACCAGATATTGCACCGCGCTGCCTGAGTGCGGCAGGCTGAAAAGCTCGGGAACCCAGTGCAATATCCATATCACAAAGGGCATAAAGAAAGTGAAGTAGCACAATGTGCGTCCCCACACCGTGGCCGACAGCGGGGCAGCGTTAAGCTGCAGGGGGTCTACACCGCCGTTCCGGCGCCTGCGTTCGTGCGCGGTGCCGCCAAGCATACATATGCCAAGCAGCATGGCCTGCTGCAGTATCAGCACGATGATGCCCGGCATGATGAACGAGGCGAAGCCCTGCTCGGTGTCGCCAAGCATATGGGCACGGTTGTCGACAGGCAGGCCGCCGAGGTTCTGGGCCGGCAGCCCGACCATATCCTTGCGTTCGGCGGTGATGTCGTTGATGTCCTTCAGCTGCACCTCGGTGACGGAGGCCATCAGGTCGCGGTAACGCAGCAGCAGACTCATCTCCACATACAGGGTGGCATGGGCGTTCTCGAAACGTCCTATTTTCTTGCCGAAATTCTCGGGGATATACAGTATGGCGTACGCCTTGTTCTCGTTGATGATACGCCGTGCCGCCGCCATGTCGGGCGCATAGTCGTACACCTTGAACACCGGCGCCGCCGAGGCATCGCGCACAAGCCGCCGCGAGCGGGCCGTGCGGTCCTGGTCCACCACCACCACCTCGATTTTACGCAGTACTTCGGGGTTATAGATCAGTGTGTACACAATGGGGTACATCAGAGGCAACAGCACAAAGAATACTATTATGCCCTGGTCGTGCAGCACGATGTTCCACTCGCGGGCAAACACGCGTCCGCACCACAGCAGCCAGTTTCGTATGCTTTTCAATATCTTCATCGGCTTCTTGGTAGTAGGAGGGGGGAGTTAGGGAACGTAAATACCTTTCAGTACCGCCTTTTTAAGACGCGGCATGAACACAAAACCCGCCAGCGGCATCAGCGCCAGCACCAGCAGATACCAGCGCGAGTAATACAGCGGTATGCCGTTGAGCGCCTGGTTGACATGGGCCAGGAAAAAGTACCGTACCGGATACAGATACGAGAATATGTCCATCGCACCGTACATATGGTTGCACGGGAACGAAAATCCGGCCAGCGAGAAACCGAGCACGCTGAACAGCGCCGCCACCGAAAGCCCGAAACGCGGGTTCGGTATCACACAGGCAATCAGGACGCCCAGTCCCTGACAGGCCAGCACGAATAGCGCCATCGGCAGCATGACCTGCCACAGCGGACAGCGGAGTATAAATCCGCCCACGCTGTACATCAGGGCCTGGCAGCACCAGCCCACCACACACCATATCAGCGTCTGCGGCAGCAGTTTGCCGGCCAGGGCCACGGCAATATTGCCTCCGGCGGCGGCGAGCCACCGGCGCCCGGTGCCCAGCTTGATTTCGTATGTGATGGTCATGATGGTGATCATCAGTATCATAAGCTCGAGCACGCCGGCCACAAAAGAAGGCGTAAGGTAAATCGAGTAATTGGCCCAGGGGTTGTTGACCGGGTTGACATCAATGCCCACCGGCTGCACCAGCGCCGACACCGCGCGTCCTGTCAGACCCTTTGCCTCGGCCGTCTCGGTAAGCAGTCCGGCGGCCGTGGTGACGGCCACACTCTTGTAACCCTTGTAGCTGAAGGTGCCGGGAACGAAGTAGGCCATATTCGAATAGTAGTCGAGGGTGGGTGTAAGGCCTGCTACGGCATCCTTCTGGAAATTGGCGGGGATGACATAGAACCCGTATACGTCGGTGCGGCGAACGGCTGCCATGGCCTCGCTGAAACTCTCCACCTCCATGGTCACGTCAACCATCTGCTGCGACGACAGGTTGCGTATAAGCGCACGCGACATCTCGGAGTGGTCATAGTCTACGACGGCGGTGGGCACCCGCACGGGCAGGCCCTCCTTCATCAACGTGATGAAGAACACGCACATCAGCAACGGAACCGCTATCATGGCGAATATGAATATCCGCCTCGAACACAGCTGCCGCCAGCCTAATATGATGGAACGTCGTAACATAAGACAAGTTGCCGGTTAACGGTTGTTATTTGCGGTGTATGGCGCTCATGCCCGGGCGCAGCCCCTCGACATCGCCGGCCGTGGCCGGACGCGCCTTGATCTGGAAGGTGCGCGAGTCGTACTGGCCGGTGCTCTTGGTCGCGCGCCAGGTGGCATACGAGCCCATATCGCGGATATAATATCTCTGCACGTCGATATCCTTCTCGCGCAGTGCGGGTATCATCACCTTGACCTTTTTGCCCATCTCGAAGTCGGGCAGCAGTTCCTCGCGTACATTGAAAGTCACCCAGCGGCCGTCGCGCAGAACGCTCATGATGGGGCTGCCCATCGCCACGAGTTCACCCACCTCCGGATATACCTCGTCAATGGTTCCGTCGCACGGAGCCGTAAGGTACGAGTCCTCGACCACAGCGCGGGCCTGTGCCACGGGAGCCGAAGCGGCGCTGACTATGGCTGCCGCGCTCTCCTTGTCTTCGGACTGCGCGCCCGACTGCGCCAGGGACAGCTGCTGGCGGGCGGCACCTGCCGCGGCCACGGCGGCATCGTATGCGGCCTTGGCCTCGTCGCGTCGCTGCTCGCTCACCACACCCTGGCTGTACAGGTTGTTGAGGCGGTCGTATGTCTTGCGGGTGATGGTAACGCCGGCTTCGGCCTGACGCAGCATCTCGGCGGCGGCGTCGATTATCTGTTTGCGGGCACCGGCATCGATTTTGCGGTTCTGCGCCTCGGCAACCTGCTGCAGGGCCTCGGCCTGGGCAAGCTGCGCGTCGGCGATGGCGCTGTGTATATGCACGAGCGTGTCGCCCGCATGCACAGTGTCGCCCTCGTGTACATACAGATGCTCGACACGTCCGGCCATTTTTCCGGAGATACGCACTGTGGTGCCCTCTACCTGACCCTCGACGTACTCTTCGGGACGGTTGAGGAACAAGAAGCCTATCAGAGCCACTATGGCTACGATGACAACCAGCACGCCCATGGTTATCATTATACCGCGCGCTGCCTTCTTTTCGTCGGCGCCCGATACATTGCCCGGGGTGCCCGACGGCTGTTGTGTGTTGTTGGTATTTATATTGTCAGTCTGCATAATGCGGATATTTTATGCTGTTTTAATATAATAAGTAGTGTCCTCAATGCCGCAGGTCTACGGCGCCTGCGCCGCGCCGGCCGTTAATTGCTCTTCTGCCAGATGCCGTTGCGGTTGAGCCTGTACTCGGCACCCTGCGAAGCCTCGGTGATGCCGGGCACCACTTCGCGCAGGCGTCCGATTGCCTTGCTGAGGTATACATCGCACATGCGGCACTCGATCATGGCGTCGATATTCGACGAGTTGGCCTGCAGCCATGCCGTCTGCGCGGCAGTGACATCGGTGGCGGTAAGCACGCCTTCGCGGAAGCCCACATTGGCGCAGCGCAGATTTTCGTTGGCGCTTTCAAGGTTGGACTGCGTGGCCTCGTAAGTCTTGAGACTTTCGCGGGCCTTGAAAGCCGCCTGGTTAATCTGCAGGTCCACAAGGTCGCGGGCATCGCTGAGACGCAGCCGCATTATGGTTTCGTTGCTCTCGGCAGCCTTGTATTTATAATGATTGCCTCCCCAGTGCCATATGGGGATGGACAGCACGGCCCCTACTGAAAATGCGCCCCCGAACCGGTTGCGGAAACCGTCGAAGGCATTCGGATTGCTGAACGAGTATGCTCCCACCACGGCCAGACTGGGCAACATCGACGACATGGCCACACGCTTTTCCGCGGCGGCGGCGCGTATGCCGGCGCCGAGGGCCTGCAGGTCGGGGCGGCTCTCGTAGGCATGGTTGAGCATGTCGGCGTCGACTGCGAAGTCTGCGTCGGCAAGGCGCGCACAGTCAATGCTGTAGCCTGAGGGTTCGTCGGCGGGATGCATGTCGGCGTTTACGGGCAGGCCGCATACCTGCGCCAGCGCCATGCGTGACAGCACAAGGCCGTTCTCGACCTTCGTAAGGTCGACCCGCGCCTGATTCAGTTTGACATCGACATCAAGTTTTTCAGCTCTCGTGGCCATCCCCTGGTCAAGCATAAGTCCGATGTTGCGGTCGAGGCTGTCGAGCATGTTGACGAAACTGACGGCAAGCTCGCGCTTTGCCTTGAGCGACACCACCAGCCAATAGGCCGCGTCCACGGCGCATACCACATTCTCGGCCTCTGAAACCGCAAGATGCCGGTTGGCGTCCAGACCGGCCTGCGCCAGCTTGTTCATGGCCATGATTTTGCCGCCCATATATATGGGTTGCATCAAGGTTATGGCGCCGAAAAACACATTGTGGATATCGTAGGTGGTGGCTTTCTTGAGCATGCTGTTGGCGTCGTCGACAACCTCGTTGACCTTGCCCACGGCCTCGCCTGCCAGTTTGCCCAGTTCGGGATTTTCCTGAAGCAGCTGTCCAAGCGTAGGATATTTCTGCGCAAGCTCGCCGAGTATGGCCGGATCGACATGACCCAGAAGGTCGCTGCCCGGAATTAACGACAGGTTCTTCTGGTTATACATATATCCGCCGGCAAAGTCTATCGACGGCAGGTAGGCGGCGAACGCCTCCTTTTTCTGATACTGCGAGCCGCTGATACGCTGGCGCGCCATCATCAGCTGCTTGTTGTTGCGTAATGCCAGCTGACGGCAGCTGTCAAGACTGTACACGGCTCCGGCTTCCGGCGGCAAACCGTCGGACACACGCGTCTGCGCGTGTGCCGTAACAGCAGGCAGCGCCACAGCTGCCGCAAGGGCAATGATGATTTGTCTTAGCCTCATAAATATCTGGAACAAGATGTGTTGAAATCGTCGGTCAGCCATAGCCCGGACATAAAATCCTTGCACTAAACCGGGCATTCCGGCCTGTATATCTATAACCGGGCTGAACGCTGTATGGTTGCAGGGTCAGACACAAAATTAGCGGATTTAATGGACTAAAGCACGTATTACAATCCATTTTTACCAATTTTTTGGGCTTTTTACCAACAACTGTTTTTCGCCTCGTTTTATAGGCCGACACTTTTTTACTATCTTTGCGGTGGAAAGATTCCAATAAGAAGTGCAACGGCCCTTTCCTCACTCCTCCTCAGGGG
>CAZETN010000058.1:1675-8048 GCA_964514475.1 uncultured Bacteroides sp. | reverse complement strand
CTGGGTGACTTCTTTCTGCATCTGGGTCCATTCCATTTCGGTGAGGCCGCGGCAGTTTACGGTTACCTTGCCGGCGATGATGTCGACGAGTTTTTTGCCGTCTACGGTTGTGGGCGAAGCGAATACGGCCATCTTCTCGCCGTGGCCGCCATAGGTGTAGGCGTTCTTGATAGCGGTCTGGGGCACGCCGAAGTGCATGGCGAGGGCCTCTTTGAGACGGGTCGAATCAAGAGCGGCGAGGGTTGCGACCTGGTTGGGTTTGAGGCCCGAGTGAATCAGGGCAACCAGACCGGTGATGTCGGCGGGGTTGAAGATGACAACGAGGAATTTTGCGTCCGGGCAGTACTTCTTGATGTTCTGACCGAGTTCCTCGGCAACTTTGGAGTTACTGGCGAGAAGGTCTTCGCGGGTCATGCCTTCCTTACGGGGGGCGCCGCCCGACGAGATTATGTATTTGGCATCCTTGAAAGCCTCGGCGGCATCGGTGGTGCTGGTGATGTTGATGTCATCGAAACCGCACTGGCGCATTTCTTTGGCAACGCCCTCGGCGCTGAAAACGTCGTACAGGCAGATGTTGGGGGTGAGGTGCATCATGCATGCTGTCTGGGCCATGTTCGAGCCAATCATGCCGGCAGCGCCTACGATGACGAGTTTGTCGTTAGTCAGAAATTCCATGATTATATGAATGTTAGGGTTGAATGTGTTGATATGCCAATTCAGATGTAAGGTTGCAGCCGGCTTCTGAAGCCGGAGTTATGTAACTCTAACGCCGTCGGGGTACGGTTTTGTTTAGTTATGTAGTACTGCAAAGTTACAAAAGGAAATTGCAATTTGCAAAGGGTAATATAAAAAAAGAATGAGCAAAAGTTAATTAATGGGATTAATTAAACGATTACTCATTCTCCTCTCTCCTCTGGCGGTGCGGACGGGACTCGAACCCGCGACCTCCGGCGTGACAGGCCGGCATTCTAACCAGCTGAACTACCGCACCATTCGATTTTTTGCCTTGCGTTTGCTTGGCGGAGAGTGCTTTGTTTTGTTTTGCGATGCAAAGGTAAGGCCTTTTTTTATTCTGTGCAAGAGTTGGCGCAAAAAAATGCGAAAAAAAGCGATTTTTTTGTTTTTTTGTTTTTGATGCCGTATTCTGCCGTATCCGCCGTGCCCGTGCCTATAAAAAATGACGGCTGCGCGGTCAGGCGCAGCCGTCAGGGTGAGGGGAATGATTATTGTTCAGCAGGTGTGTCAGCGGCGCAGCAGGCGTTCGGTGACGGTGGCATAGCCGTCGGCGGTTACCTGAAGCAGGTAGGCGCCGTTGGCGGCGGCAAAGGGCACTTTGGCAATCTGGCCGATGCTCAGGTCAATCTCGCGTACGGCGACAACGGCTCCGCTCATGTCGAAGACTGTCACTGTGGCGCGTGTGCTGGCGTTGGCACGCAGGACGATGCTTTCGGTGACGGGGTTTTCGAGCAGAACGCACAGTTTGTCTGAGTTGTCTGACTCGATGTCGTCGACACCGAGTTCACTGACTACTTCGACAGGGATTTCCACACTGGCGGTGAGGCCTTCGGGGTCCGTGGCGGTGAGGGTGGCGGTGGTTGCGCCGACCTTCGCACCGCGCAAAATGGCGGCGCTGCCCGAAAGGAAGGGCTCGGCTACGGTCGGGTCGGCGACGGTAAAGGCGAATGTCAGTTCATCTCCGTCGGGATCGGTAAAGTAATGGCTATAGTTAATGGTGTGCGACATACCGTCGAGGGCGAGTGTGATCTTGTCGGCCTCGGAGGTGGTCTGGGGAGCGCGGTTCACCTTCTGTACCTGGTAGACCACGACAGCCTGCGAACTGTGTCCGGCGGCGTCGGCGGCGGTGAGGCCGAAGGTGTGTTCGCCATTGTGTCCGTAGTCGGGAGTGAGGTGTACGGTGGCGACGCCGTCGCCGGTAAGGCTGAGTCTGCCGTCCTCGTCCGCACCCTGAAGGGTGGCGATACCGTCCCCGTCATTGAGGCTGACGGTAATCATGTCGCCGTCGGGGTCTGTCACCGGAATCTGTACCTCGGTCAGCTGTCCCTCGAGGGCGAAGAGTTTCTTCTCGGGGGCCGAGATAACCGGAGCGCCGTTGAGGCTGAGGATGACCGGGAAGTTTACCACCGGCTGCGACGGGTCGTTGGTGCGGATGACGAGCATGGCCTTGTTGCCCTGCTCGAGACGTGCGGCGGCAGCATTGACCTGCACTTTGATTTCAGCCGAACCCTCGGGTTCTACCGAGCCTTGTTCCGGTGTGTCGACAAGTCTTACCCAGGGTTCGCCCTTTTCGGTTTCCAGACACGACATGATGTAACCGAGCGATCCGTACTGGTCTTTGAATACCTGTGCGACATCGGCCCAGCCGTATGCCTGTGTCCAGCACAGATAGCGGCCGTCGGTGACGGGTTCTTCCTTATGGCAGAGGTATGCCGGGTAACGGATGCCTTCGGGGTAACAGGCCACTACGCAGAATTCCTCGCCGGGATTCATGTACAGAGCCTTGTCGAGAGCTGCTACGTAGAACGAGCCGCCGGCCTGGCTGGCAATCATCATCGAGGCTGTACCCAGCAGTTCGCCGGTTTCGGGATCGTTGCCCGAGATAACCTCAAAACGCACGTTGACATTGGTCTGTCCTTCGGTGACGATGGGCAGGTATATGTGCGACAGGTTGAAGCCGTCGGCGGGAGCCTTGAAGGCGACAGCGGCTTTGTAAGCGTCGACCTGTGTGCCCGAGCCGTGGTTATATGCCGCGGTCTGGCCCGGCATCATGTTGTAGTAGAGAGCGCGGCGGTATGCGAAGTCCGAGGGAGCCTCGAAAACGTGCGGCTGCTCGCCGTCGGCTTTGGCGCGGACACGTTTGCGGGCGTCGCCGGCGAACCCGGCTCCGGTCAGCGGGGCGCTCTCGGCCACTGCACTCAGGACAGCCGCGTCGGCGCAGGGGGCAATGCCTCCGCCTTCGCCGGCGTCTTCGGCGCCGACACCGGTGAGGTCGAGCTCAAGGGTATAGTCGAGGTTATACTCGCCGTAGTTGGCCATGTTCAGGACTTCGGTGGCAACCAGGTCATCGGCGGCATTGGCGATGTTGATTTCTTCCTTGTCGAGAATCATCAGCGGAGCCGGGGTGACTACAAATCTGACGTTTACGGTAGCCGTCATGTAGTCCTCGTCCTCGAGGCTGTTTGCGTAGACAAAGGTAACGGGAATACTGTACTCGCCGGGGGTCATCCAGTATTCGCCCTGCATCATGGGCACAGAGAAGCGGAGCGGTTCCTTGCCAACCTGGGCCGGAACCCAGCCCACGGGATCTATCTGCTGCCACTGGCGGTTGCCGGTGGGCTCGCCTGTAATCCAGTCGATTTCGTCGACATATCCCAGCAGCATGAATGCGGGCATTTCGCCGAACCATTCGTCTTCAATCATAGGCGACTCGTAGCTGACCGCCACCACGGTGACTGGTGCGGTACCCTCGTTGGCGACACTGAAAGCCGCGTCGTAGCATGCGCCCATCTGCACGATGGGATTGGTCATGTCGGTCTCCATGTGGCCGATTGTCCGGGTGACGACCACTTCGGCGGGGAACACAGGCCTGGCCTCGCCGGTTACGCTGAGGCTGACAGGAATTTCGACCTGTTCCATGCCGGGCTGGTTGGTGACAACCTTGAGGGCAGTGGTGTAAGTGCCGGCCATACGGTCGGTGTCGAGGGTGACGGTCACCTCGTCCTTCTGGCCCGGAGCCAGGGTGTTGAGGCGCACGGGGGTGAAGGCCACGGCGTTGCCGAAGGCTATGGTGCGCTCGGGCAGACGCACATACTCGACTCCGTTCTCGTCGCTGATGCCGGCCAGGCCGAAGGCGCCCATAAGCTGGGCATCCTGGTCGTGACCCTTGTATTGGAACTTGAACGATCCGTCGTCGTTGAGGATGAGCTGGAAGTCGACGCCGATGTTCATTGAGTTGCCGTACTCCATGAACGAGACCACGGCCTGATGCTCGCTGACCTTGTGGTAGGTGCCGGCGGTCCTGGTGGTGTTCATCGAATGCAGGCCCCAGTAGGGAGCTATCAGATTGGTGTAGATGGTCTCGCCGGGGAATGCGGCGGGCGGTTCGGGCCAGATGCGGTCGTCGTGGCGCTCGGTAAACGACACGAAGCCCGTATTATATATGTACATGCGCGAGTACTTCTTGCCGTAGAAGGGGAACTCGAACGGGAGGTCCACAGCCAGCCAGTCGTGCTCGTTGTAGTAACGGAAGGCATGCTGTTCGCCTTCGCCGTTGTCCACGATGTCCACCCAGTCGAAGTCGCACTTGCCGTCGGCCGACGAGCCGTATGTGTACGACACCTCGGTGTCGGTCTTTTCGGGCACCGCGGTCCTGGCCAGTTCGTCACCGGTGACGGAGTAGCGCAACGGCTCATTGCCTGAG
Source organism: uncultured Bacteroides sp. (assembly GCA_964514475.1). Lineage (GTDB taxonomy): Bacteria > Bacteroidota > Bacteroidia > Bacteroidales > Muribaculaceae > CAG-873. The sequence goes on along the minus strand of CAZETN010000058.1, from coordinate 3,610 downwards.
TTGGCCACTTCGAGGGTCTTGGAGCAGGGCGTGCCCGACTCGACAGTCTCGTCGATTGCGGTAAGCGAAAGCACGGCCTCGGGAGTACCGATAACGTTACCGTGGATGGCCACGGTGACATCGCCGGCATCGGTGGTCACGGTGAGTATGTCGGAGACGGCTCCTTCTTTCTCGGTGGGCACCTTGACGAGTATGTCAAGTGCCATACCGGCCTTGAGGGCCACGGGCAGTTCGGTGCCTATGGTCAGCCCCGAGTTGCCGGCGAAGGTTGCCGCGGTGACGTTGAGCACGTTGCGGCCGGTGTTGCGCACGGTTACGGGTATGACCTGTGTGCTGGTGCGGAACACATTGCCGAAGTCGATGTCGGTGTCGGCGACGGTTACGGCGGGACTGAGTCCCTGGTCCGATACGACTGCGTCAAAGCGTACGGCACGTACCTCGGGAGCCGGATCGTTGGTGACGATGGCCAGATTGTTGAAGGTGGCGCCGGCACTCATACGTTCGTTTACGGATACGGTCGCTGTGATTTGGGCGCTCTCGCCGGGAGACAGCAGGCCGTAGGCCGGTGTCAGGCTGTCTACAAAGCGGGTCTGGGGTGCCAGGAACGCGACGGTGGTGCCGCTGTTGAACTGGGCGAAGCGTGTGTTGTCGGCGGTGGGTGTCTGCGATCCCCAATAGTCGGCCATGTCGGCCGAGGTCACTGTCAGCACATCGGCGCAGTCGGGGTCGTTGATGCCGCAGAAGAGAGTGGAGCCGCTCTGGAAGAATTCGGATGCGGTATAGTCGTCATAATACATCTCTATGTCGCCGTTGGGCGACAGCACGATGCGGAACGAGACGGGGGCATAGTCGGTGCCGTATACCACCGCCAGGACGTTCCGGAAGTTCACGACGAACTTACCGTCGGCGGTGCCGTATTCGACATGCGAGTCGGGGCTCATCATCAGCTGCGAGCCGTAGGCGCTGATCAGACCGGTGCCCTTGACGCCGTAGCTGTCAGGAGTGAGAGGACCGCGCAGGGTCTGGTCGCTGTCATATGCGAACATCAGTCCGCCGTACGATGTGATGTAGACCTGGTCGTACGACTTCCCGTAATATGGGAACGAGAATGGCAGGGCGATGGCTTTGCTGATATAGTCGGCGTCGGTAAAGGCGGCGGCGACATCGGTCGCGCCTATCATGTTTGCCGGTGCCTGATACTCGGCGGCCTCATAGCCTTCGATGGTAGAAGCCACGGTGTAGCCGAACTTGTGCAGGGTGCCCGCGCCGTCCACTTCCTTGTCGGAGAATGCGGGGAAGACATACTCCAGCGGGTACTTGCCCGTGTTGGATACACTGAATGTGAGCTGTCGGGCATCCTCGCCTGCGGTGAGCGTGCCGGCATCGACTGTCGCCGGCTCTACCTTCAGCCGGGCCGGCTGTGTCGCCGATCCCTGCACGAGGATGCGCACGGTATAGCCGTCTGCGTCCTTGAACTCGATTGCGCCCGAGTGTGAGCCTTCGGCAAGAGGTGCGAAAGTCAGCTCGACGTTGGTTTTGGAGCGCGCCGGGAAGCCGCCGCTGACGGCGTCCGGGCCCTTGAAGTTGTCGTTGCTTGAGGTGATGTTGTCGCTGTATATGCCGGCGCCCCACTGCGAGCCGCGCATCGAGCCATAACCCTTGTTGAGTACCTCGACGGTGAGGGTCTTGGACTGCCCTACCAGCAGTGAACCGAAGTCGACCACTTTGGGCACTACCACGTCGGGGGAGTTTCCGCTGACGCTGAGGGTCACGGGCACTGCGGTGACTGGGCTGCCGCTCTCGTTCGAGGTCAGGCGGATTTTGAGGCTGTAATCTCCGTTGACGAGTTTCGAGCCGTCGGCGCTGACCTTGACTTCCTGCTTCTGGCCCGGCATCACGCTGCCTGTGGCGGGGTCGAGTTCGAGCATCCGGCTC
>CAZETN010000058.1:0-1665 GCA_964514475.1 uncultured Bacteroides sp. | reverse complement strand
CCTTGACGCCCCATACGAAACTTTCGGCGTTTGACTCGTACGAGCTGCCTTTGAGAGCCTCGGAGAGGCGGCTCCAGGTGGCGCCGTTGTCGTTGGACATGTAGGCCGTTCCCGCCAGGCCGTCGGTCATGGCACGTGCCATGGGCAGCGGGTAGCCCTCCTGATTGCCGTCGAAGTGAGCGACAACCCAGAACGACTCGCCGGGGGCGAACCACAGCTGCTCGGGCAGCGCAATCGCATAGTTGTATGCGAAGAACATGTAGTCGACCTTCTGTATCAGCGAGGCTGCCGAGATGGCTACATCGCCTTTATAGATTTCGATAACCGGGTTGTTGCCGCCTTCGGACGTGCCCTGAAACCACAGCGACGTGAGGTTGAAGCCGTCGGGATATTTGGTGGCATCGACAGTGAACCATTGGGCCAGCGAGTTGGGTTTGCTGCGGTCGGTGTCGCCGATCATGGCCCACACGTATTCGAAGTCGCAGATTTCGGCCGGATAGTCCGACGCGTCGTAATCCACCGTTACGGCGGCTGCGTTGGCGCGTGCGTCGACAGTCTTGACTGTGCCGCTGAAGGGGCGTACGTTGCCCGGAGCGGGACGCGCCGCGCTCTGCAGACGTGCCGAGACGGTGCGCGTGGCGCTTTGCCATTTGAGGATGCCCTCGGCTTCGTTGCCGATGTGGAGGGTTGCTGAGGCGACGGGATTGCCGGCGCTCGAGGTCATCGACAGCGACGCCTCGTCGACGGTCATTTTAGGACCGGCATTGGTGCTGACCGACTTTACAGGCGATAGTCCGGAGGCCTGTCCCCATCGGTTTACGGCCTGAATGGCTACGTAGTACCGGGTAAGAGGCTCCAGGCGTTCAAGCTCGGCGCTGGCCTGCTGACCCTCGCTCAGGAACTTGGTGTCCACCACCTTGCGGGGGAGAGCGGTAAGGTCGGACTGAGCGGTAAAGGGCTCCTTGGAGTAATAGATTATGTGGCTGTCGCCGCCGGCCGTCAGTGTCCATTGCACGGACACATAGTCCTGGGCGGCGTTGAGGGTGAAGTCGGCGATAGCTGCGGGCGCCGATGTCTGGTCCATTATCATGGCTTTGGCGGCATCGAGATAGCCGGCGCCGAAAAGGCCCTGGACGCGGCTGTTGTCGCCGTATCCGTAGAAGTCGTTCACCGAACTCAGCAGCTGGGTACGCAGCGTGGCCGAGGTAAACGAAGGCGAGCCGTATTTGCTGAGGATGAGGGCGGCGACACCTGACACATGCGGGGTGGCCATTGACGTGCCCTCGTTAAAGCCGTACTCGTTGTTGGGCAGTGTCGACAGTACTCCCTGGGCCTCGCCGTAGTCGAGCAGTCCGCCCGGAGCTGTGATGTCGGCGGCGGAGCCGTGGCTCGAGTAGGGGGCCGGAGTCAGTTCGGACGTCATGGCGGTGACGGCCACGCAGGGTTCGTAGGCGGCGGGGTAGAAATCGCCGTTTTCGCCGGTATTGCCCATTGCGAAGATGCACAGGCCTCCGGTCATGCGAGGTCCGCGCGCCTCGTTGGTAAAGTAGTCGATGGCGTCGAGCACGGCCTGCTCATAGTAGCCGGCCGCATCCCATCCCCACGAGCACTGCGCGATGCTGGCGCCGTTTTCGCAGGCATATACCAGTGCTTTGGCGAAGTCGC
>CAZETN010000057.1:0-8073 GCA_964514475.1 uncultured Bacteroides sp. | reverse complement strand
GCTGAGTTCTTCAAATTTATTGCCTAATTTTGCACTTGCAGGTAGAATCTGCGATCCCCTACTCTCAACCCTGACAAATGAGACCCGGTGGCGGAGTGTAAAAAAGAAAGACTCTCTGCAGGTGGCACTGTCTGTTAAAACGCCATTTTGCAGAGAGTCTTTATGGGGAGCTTAGACCACGATGACGGCTGTCCAGGGGACAGAAGTGGTGGCGGAGGGGGTCAGAAGGGGCGGCGTCCGGGAGGGGGTCCGGGGTGTCCGCCGGGGCCGCCCCAGGCGTTGCGGTCAGTGGGTTCGTTGCCTTTGCCGAATGTGTTGAAGCGCCAGGTGACAGTGGCCATGAAGTAGCGCGTCAGGCTGTTGTACATGGTATCGTCGATATAGTTGCCGTTGGTCTGACGCATGATGTTCTTGCGATGCTGCAGCAGGTCATAGCCTTTTAACGACAGGGTCAGGCTGCGGTCGCGCAGGAACTGATACGAGATGGTGGCGTTCCACAGACACTGGTTCGAGTTGTAGCCTTCGCTGTAACCCGAGGTCTTGGCCCAGTTGAGGTCGGTCGACAGTATCAGACCGAAGGGCGTGTAATACGTGCCGTTGAACATGCCGCCGTAGGTGTGGATGGTGCGGTTGGTAGCCGTCTGCACCGAGGCAGCGGTGTACTGCAGCGAGTAACGGGGGCGAATCTCAAGTTCGAGATTGTCGGGACGGAAGGCAATGCCGGGCATGACATTGAAGTTGAGGTTGCGGGTGAGTACGCGGGTGCCGTTGTTGAAGCCTACGTCATGGGCATAGCGCACGAACGCATGGCTGTTGAAGGTCCACGACTTGTTGCGGAATGGCGTCGAGAACATGCCCATGCCCATCACGTTCCAGACACCGTTGACGTTCTCGTAGGTTGTGGTCTGTCCGCCGGTCTCCGCATCGAAGCTGGTACGCGACACCACCGAGTTCTGGGCCATCTGTCCGTCCACCATCACCATGAACGAGCGCTGTCCGGTGGGATTGAAGTCATTGAAACGCAGGCGCAGGGCGTGCGTGAAGGTGGGATCGAGGTCGGGGTTACCGACTACTATGCGCAAGGGGTCCGACTTGTCGGCCACAGGCTGCAGTTGCGTCATCGACGGCTGCGAAGAACGTCCGCGGTAGAACAGGTTGAACGACCGTGTCTTTGACATGCGCCAGCGGTAGCGCAGATAAGGGGCGAAGTTGAGGACGTTGCGGGTGATGTCGCGGTCGTGGTTTATGAGGTCGACGCTTTTCGACATCTGGGGCACCAGCGACATACCCACGTCGATTGTCGACACGCGCGCCACATGCTTGTAGCCGGCACGGATGTCCTGAGTCATATAGTCGTTACGGAACTGGTTCGACAGATCCTCGTTCCATATCATGTTGTCGGTAATTGCGGCGTCGCCCAGCCAGCCGTCAACCCAGGGACGCGGTTCGGGGTCGTCGTACACCATCTTGTCGGCATTGTTCCAGCGATAGCTGAAATTGTAGGCGAAGGTCAGGAAGTTGCCTTTCTTCACGTCGCCCAGAGGCTCGGTCCAGCTCAGACGTGTGCTGAAAGTGTTCGACCACGTGTGGTCGAGCGCAATCTGGTCATACAGGTCCAGCGAATCACCCAGCAGGAAGAATTCGTTGCGCGACCACGAGTTCTCGCGTTCACGCACGTTTGAACTGCGGAAGCGGGCATGCACCGAGAACGAGCGTCCCGGGTGGCTGCGCACCTTATGGTTGTAGATAAGCTCGGCGCCGAATTCCCACGACTTGCCGTGCGAGTAGTTGGCGTTGCGGCTCTCGGTGACGTTTTCCAGACGGCCCGAGCGGGTCATCGATGTATCGGACGACCATGAGTCGTTGACGTTGTACGACAGATTGGGCCGGAACTCGAAGGTGTTCATCGAGTCGGGGTTCCACTGCACGCGGAAGTCGGCGCGCAGATTGTTGCCGCGGTCGCGCGACTGCTTGTATGTGTTCAGATACGAAGTCGAGTCCTGGAAAAGGTACTGGCGGTCACGCTGCATGATGGTACGCCGGCTGGTGTGCGAGTACATGACATCGCCGCCTACACGGAAGGCCTCGCCCTTGCCGACATTGAAGTTCACTCCCAGTGCCTGCGACAGCGTGATGCCGTTTGAGCCGCCGAAACGGCGGCAGCGGCTGCCGACGTCCGTAAAGCCTGTCTCGTTGATATTGTTGATGCCGCCGAGAATGGTGATCTGGTTGTCGTTCCAGAAGCGGTTTACCGTAAATGAGCCGGTGTAGCGCGAATCGGTGCCGTAACCGGCTTCAGCCTGTCCGAACCAGCCGTTTTTCATGCCCTTTTTGACCGTCAGGTTGATTACGGTTTCCTCCTCGCCGTCATCAACGCCTGTAATGCGCGCCAGGTCGCTCTTGCGGTCTACCACCTGAAGTTTGTCGATCATGTTCGCCGGCAGGTTTTTCGACGCCACCTTCGGGTCGTCGCTGAAGAATTCCTTGCCGTCGATAAGTATTTTGGTCACCTCCTTGCCGTTTGCCGTGATTTTGCCCTCCGAATCTACCTCGACGCCGGGCAGACGCTTGAGCAGGTCCTCGACCACGGCGCTGGGCTGCGTCTTGTATGAGTCGGCCGAGAACTCCACCGTATCCTCCATCACCTTCATGGGGGTGCGGATACCTTCGACAACCGCCTCACGGAGCACCATCGCCGACTCCTCGAGCACGATAGGGTCAAGACGCAGGTCGGCGCTCTTGACTGTAATGTCACGCGTGACGCTCGTGCATCCCACATAGTCGGCCTGAAGTATATATTTGCCGTTCTTGATATCCGGAAGGGTGAAACGGCCGTTTTCGTTCGCTATGGTTGTCTTTACCTTGACACTGTCCCGGGCATTGAGCAGCCGTAGCGACGCCCCGATCAGAGGCTCGCCCGACGCATCGGTTACCGTACCGCGGATGTTATAGGCCAGAGCCAGCATCACGCCGGCAAGGAGAAAAGAGGCCGCTGTTGTCAATCGGCGAGAGAAAAGCATAATTTGACTTAAATCATTACATAATAAAGGTTAGCGGAGACCCGGCAGCGTCCGTAGTCAGCGGCGGCCGCCGTCGGTGGTGTAAGCGGGCATCGGGCTTGCTCCGGTTTCGGCCCTCAACCAAAAATTCACAAAGCGGTAGACTGAATTTCGGTTCTGTGACAATCCTGCGGGCGTAACGCGCCTTTCGGGCTGTCACACCATAATAGACTGCCGTCCCCGCCAAAGTTTAAGCCCCGCACTCCCCTTTTATATTTTTTTAGTAAAAATTCCCCGACCATGTTAAAATTACGCAAACCGGCCCACACCATCACCATGTTTCGTCAACCGCAACAAAAAACAGGAAGCCGCTTTTTTGTTAGGATTATTTTATATACATTTGCACTTATCAAGACTGTCTGCCCAAAAAGCCTAAATCTATCCTACCTAATAAGTAAGCCGAAGGAATTCTCTGAGAATCATGACCCGCCTGATGCCTGATGTTTTTCTTTGAAACTTACTTGCTCGCTCAATCCATGAAAAGACTTACCCTACACTCTATATTGCCAATAATCCTGACAATCGGATTTCTATCCTCCCCGGAGTGTTGTGTCGCCGAAGATGAGGATAAGAAAGTATATACGCCACGCGATTATTCGATTGTGCCGCCTGCTCCGACCGTCGCCCAGTTTTTCAAGTTCAAGGATTATCAGATCGACTATTTCCACGGGGTACCCGAGATATCCTTCCCGTTATACACGATTAAATACGGCAACATCGAGGTGCCCGTCACTCTATCATATCACGGAGGAGGTATCAGAGTGGACCACAAGCACGGAAACGCAGGTCTGGGCTGGACGGTTTCGTATGGGGCACAGATTGCGCATACAGTGGTAGGAGCACCGGACGACATGCTCAGAAATACCATGCACGGACTGCTGCATCTGGACAACGACGAAAAACAGTTCCGTCAGAAACTGATAGAGAAACTGGCCGTCTACGACCCCACTGACGGAGCGGCCTTTAAGGAGAACCGCGCATGGGAGGCCACACTGGGTCAACGCTACTATAACGGCATGACCGACGTCGCAAACGACCGTTTCAGCCTTTATGGCCTCGGCCTTTCCGCAAGTTTCGCCTTCGACCTGAACGGTACAATTACGGTGTCCTCCGAAAGACCGGTTGAAATAAAGAAAAGCGGGCGTATCCCTTACGTAAAGATAGAACAGGCAGGTTGCGACTCGTATGGTTTTTCAGTGAAGGACCAGAGCGGCCTTTCCTACTATTTTACTGTCCAGGACCGCACTAAATATACTTACAAATACGGTGATCCGTTTCTCGACCAACTGGAAAACAGTGAATATTACGCATCGGCCTGGCATCTTGATGAAATCCGGGACCTGAACGGCAATTCAATAACATACAAATACCATCCGTTGCCGGAACGGCAGTACAATGACAGCGGTAATACTGTAATTTCATACATCTCGAAGAACGCATACGGGCAGTCATCAATAAATACCCTCCCGTCCGTCACCTCTGTCATACACTGCCCTCAGATTGTAGACAGCATAATTGCCGGCGGAATAAAGGTCAAGTTCGAATATCTTTTTGAAAACGAATCGACCGGCCACACATCCCTGATTAAGGCGATAAGGATAGAGGGCGCTGACGGAAGTTCGCGTGTGTTCAGTTTCCGGTATACCATGGAACCCGACCCGATTCTGCGAGAGGTACTGGACGGGGATGAGCCTGTGTGCTCGTTCGAATATAACGAGGACTACGGTTTTGAATTCCCTCACCACAGTCAGGACTTCGGCGGATATTTCAATGACATACCTTCGGAACCCAACCTCGTGCCACCGGTGGCGCATTACGGGGGGCAGGCCGACAGAAGCGTGATCAGCGATGCCGCCAGGAACGGGGTGCTGACGAAAATCACATATCCCACAGGCGGTTTCAGCGAATTCGAGTGGGAAAGCCACAAAATGCATTATCTCGGTTCTGTAGATTTTCAAGGCTCGCTCAACACGAGCAGCCCCATCAAAAAGGTCGCTGCCGATACTATCCGGATGTGCCTTGACGAGAATTTTAAGAAATTAGCCTTGAATCACTATCAGAAACATCAGGGAGAGACGGTGACATTGAATCTCTCGGACTACTATTGCATGAACCCGGCCAATCTGTTCGGTACGGATTACTATTCAAACCACGATTTTTTCATCGAGAGCTATTCGGCAACCAATCCTTTCAATTTCCCGCATGTCCGCATTATCCGCGAATCCGACAACCGTGTCATGAAGGTTTTTGCCCTGGACAAGAAAACAATCGAGGACGGCGTACAGCCTATTACGATATCCGGTTATATGACCCCCGGAACATTGTATACCTTAGAACTCGTAAATCCCCTGTCGGTCAGCAATTCATATGATTTCCTCGAGGCCGGCATGCGATTCGGCGACTCGCCCGCCGGCCGCATATACATAGACAGGACGGTCTGCGAGAGCGCTGGAGCCGGTAATAATTTATGGCCGGGGCTCAGAATCAAAAACATACACTCGTCTACAGGCGGTTCTGACGACCCGGATGTATACAAGTGGTTTTTTTACAACGCCGAGTTCAATCCCAACCAAAGCAACGGCACCGTACAGATATTGCCTCAATACGATTACAGTTATTACAAGATGTTCGCCGTGCATTCCGGACCCATCGGTTACGAGGGCGACCAGGTGCTCTGCGTAGGCGAAAACGCTTTTCCTGGCTCCACCGGACAAAGCCTCTCCGCTATCGAGTATCCCTGCGTTTCCACTTACCTTAACCGGCAATATGTCGACGAGCCTACCGAACTGGCGCATATACGCGAGTCATACAGATATACCTCCTCGCAGAATATCGCCAACCGCGACTACAACGACACTGAGTTTCTGAACTTTCAGCCTATAGGCTCACGATTGTATACCTCGCGTGATTTCAGACGCGGAATTCTACTGCAGAAGAAAGTCGGCGAAAGCACATATGACCCCGAATCCACCATAGAATACGACTATAACATCTACGAGGACGACAGTTCTCCAGTACTTACAACCGAAGCGTTTACCGTATGCGACTTCACCAGCGCCCAGGGCATCAATTCATACGGAGGCTACGACTACGGCATCGGAACATACCGGATCATCCCTTACAACAAGACCGTCCGGTCAGTAACCAGTTCGCAGAAGGACGGCATCGCACAGACCGAAAGCTACGAATACTTCTATAATGACTATACCCCGGCGCTTGATTTCAATCTGGTCAAGACAAAAACGGTCTCGGCCACCGAATACGGCGACCTTGTATATCATTACACCTATCCCTATAAAGACGCACATTATCTGCCTGTACCCGAAACCGAAATCGTAACCTGCGGGAATACGGTGCTTTCGGCAAAACGGACGGAATACGACTCCGCAACCAGGCTTCCTTTGCGCGTCTACGAACTGTCGGCGGCCGCCGACACGGCGTCTCTGGTTTCATCCACCGGTACCACCACCCCCTTGCAACGTTCTCTGATTTGTACGCCGACATACAGTTATCGTTACAATAGCCGGGGGAACCTTATCGAAATAAGATTTCGCGACAAGGTGCTGGCTTCGTACCTGTGGGGCTACGACGGAATGTATCCGGTAATCGAGGCTCTGGACACTCCGTACGAAATACTTGAGGCCAAAGCCACGGCTGCGAATATTTCGCTGGTAAGGACCGGCGACACATACCTGCGTACACAGTCGGATATTTCGCAAAAAGCCGCTGACCTGCGAGCCATAATGCCCGGCATATCGGTATCGTCGATTGCATACCACTGGATTTTCGGAGTCGCCGAAATCTCCGATGCCCGCGGTATCTCCACATCTTACGGCTATGACAGCCAGGGACGGCTTGCCGAAACCCGCGATTTCAACAATTTTCTTATAAGCCGACACGACTATCATTATTCAAATTCGCCGGAAAACAACTATGACAATGACTTGTAAATCATTAAGCAGCCTCCTTTCAGCGCTTGCCATGCTGCTGATCCCGGTACGGGTTTCAGCCATATCCCCGGTGTTATGCGAACCTCGTATAGGTGACCGCCTGGACGTTGAGATATTGTCAGGAATGGACACATTCGCGGACTCGGCCGGTCTTTGCCCCGTTATGACCGACGCCCGGTATATCGGACATCAGACGCTCGCCGTCTGGGCACCACTGCCGGAGGACACGGTGTCGTTCGCCTACCTGTCCATGGGGCCCGAGCTCAGCAGACTGTCAAGGGCCGGAGGCGCCCTGAACGTGCGGTTCGAGCAACGTCCGGGCAACCGCCGCTCCTTTGGCACAGGAATGCCGTACGGAATGGCCGAAACCGGTTTTTCGGCTCCGCTTACCTCTACCGGAACGCTTGACGGGATGTCGCGCTACCGTACAGCAGGCCAGGTTGACATCAGGGTTCATCCCGACCTTTTTATCATCACTACCGAGGGCGATACGCTGAGCAACGCCGTATGTGTGGAGTATTCGGTATCCGACACTCTGTTTTACGAGCGGGGCGACACGTGCCTGCACGCCGCGGTTCAGCGCCGGTGGTATGCGCCCGGTTACCGATACCCGCTGCTGTCGGGCCGGACGGATATGATACGTAGCCTTGAAAACGAGCTGATTGACACTTCCGAAAAATGGTATGCCGCCGGTACGTCGGCCCAGGAAGAGAAAATAACCCGTGACCCGCTTAACGAAGAAATTCGGCTGATTGCCGCCGAAAGCAGATTACCGGAGCCGCAACCGGTCCGGACAGCACCCGAAACCACCGGGGGCCATGGCGCGCTGCCCCCGTTTCTGCGGCGCGACGCCGACGGATTTGTAGTCTCGGGCACATCAGGCTCCGGAAAAATCACCTCGGTCATACTCTGCGATATAAAAGGACGCGTTTATGACAGCCATACGTTCGGCGACACGGAGGGCCGATACCGCATCGGGCTTTCACGGCTCATAAGCGGCGAAGTTTATATATTGTATGTTCAGTCTGACAGTGAGTCTTATGTATACCGTTTCAAAGCATAGG
>CAZETN010000056.1:0-8096 GCA_964514475.1 uncultured Bacteroides sp. | reverse complement strand
GCCGCCGGAATAATCAGCGCTTCGGTCGGTAACCCCCTCGGCCCCACCGGCGATGTCACACGCCTAACACCCTGAGTCATGGTCTGGAAACTTCTGCGAAAAAACATCTCGGCCGGACAGATTGCGGGCTATGCTCTCGCCAACCTCGTCGGTCTGGCCATCGTCATATGCGCCATCCGCTTCTACAGCGACCTTTCCGCCGCTTCCCGCGACGAAGCCTCGTTTGTATCGCAGGACTACATGATTATCTCGAAGCCCGTGTCTACCCTCAGCACAATCGGTCTGAAAAAAGGCGCCGACGGATTTAGCGACGACGACATCGCCGAACTGGAGGCGCAGCCCTGGCTGCGCCGCGCGGGCGCCTTCACCGCCGCCGATTTCCAGGTGCAGGCGTCGCTGAACCTCGGCGGTGCCGGCATGTCGACATACCTGTTCCTTGAGTCCATACCGGACGATTTCCTTGACGTTCGTCCCGACGAATGGGCGTGGCAGCCGGGGCAGCCGGTGCCGGTGATAATCGCACGCGAGTATCTGGCGCTGTATAACTTCGGCTTCGCGGCCTCGCGCGGGCTGCCGCAGCTGTCCGAGGGCGTCGTAGGCAGCGTACCCCTGACACTGACCCTCGGTTCAGGCGACAGGCGCGCCGCCGTACCCGCACGCATATTCGGATTTTCGTCGCGGCTGAACACCATCTCGGTGCCCGAGCAGTTCATGACGTTGGCAAACGCGGCTTTCGCCGACCCTGACACCCTGCGCGAGCCGTCACGGCTCATTCTCGAGCTCAGCAATCCCGGCGAGCCGGCAATAGGACGTTTCATGAAACGTCCCGACTACATCGTCGCCGGCGACCGCGCGGACAATTCGCGGGCCACCTATTTCCTGCGGCTCATTACCGGAATTGTCATCACCATCGGCGCGGTAATCTCGCTGCTTGCATTCTTTATCCTCACGCTCAGCATTTTTCTGCTGTTGCAGAAATCACGTGCCAAACTCCACAGCCTGATGATGCTGGGCTACTCGCCATCACAGGCAGCGAGAGGCTACTACACGCTTGTGGGCATCGTCAACGGCACCATTCTGCTGCTCAGCTACGCCATAATGTTCGCCGCCGCCCGCTGCTGGCAGTCGAGCCTCGCCGAAATCGGCGTGCATCCGGGTGCGGCATGGCCCGCGCTTGCCGCAGGCGCCCTCATCGTCGCCGCTGTCACCGCCGCCAACCTCCTGACAATCCGCCGCATCATCCGCAAAGCCTTCTGAGACAATGAAAAGCATCAATCTGACTGCAATAGCGAGGATGGCAATGAAACGGCGCGTCAATGCGGCACGTACCTGGACCGGCGACAACATACGGGCAGTGCAGGAACGTCAGCTGCAGTGGCTGTTGCGGCGTGCGTCCGACACGGAATACTGCCGCGCACTCGGGGTCGGCGCGCACACCGGCTATGACGAGTACAGCCAGCGGGTTCCCGTCACCGAATACACCGGTATGCGCCCCTTTGTGATGCGTATGGTCCGGGGCGAGCGCAACGTGCTGTGGCCCGGACAATGCCGGCGTTTCGCACAGTCATCGGGGACATCGGACGGCAGGTCGAAATTCATCCCCGTTACCGACGACTCTCTGCGCCTCAACCACTACCGCGGAGCCGGCGACGCCGTGGCACATTACCTGAACAACTACCCCGACTCGAGGATGTTCGCCGGAAAGGGCTTCATCCTTGGCGGCAGTTTCGCCACACGGCTCGAGACACCTCAGGGAGTCCGCGCCGGCGACCTTTCGGCACATCTTATCGAACGCTGCGGCCCCATCGTTGACTTATTCCGCGTCCCCGACCGGCATACCGCCCTGATGGACGACTGGACACAGAAGGTTCCCGCACTTGTGCGAGCGTCCATACGGGCCGACGTCACCAACATCTCGGGCGTGCCATCGTGGTTCCTGACGGTACTGCGCTCCGTCATCGCCGAAGCCGGCGCCGACACCATCCACGACGTATGGCCCGGGCTCGAAGTATTTTTTCACGGCGGCATCTCCATGACTCCATACCGTAGCCAGTATGACGCCATCACAGCCCCGGGCCGGATGCGGTACGTCGAGACCTACAACGCAAGCGAAGGCTTCTTCGCCGTCCAGGACCGGCGCGAGCCGGGGGCCATGCTGCTGTTGCTCGACGCCGGCATATTTTACGAATTCATACCCCTCGACCAGGTAGGCGAGGCACATCCCGCCGGGGTGCGCTCCGCATGGGATGTAGAGGAGAAACACACATACGCCCTCGCCATCACCGCCCCCAACGGTCTGTGGCGCTACCTGCCCGGCGACACCGTGCGCATCGTAAGCCGAGACCCGCTGCGCATAGCCATCGCCGGCCGCACCAAAGCTTATATCAATGCCTTTGGCGAAGAGGTCATGGTCTACAACACCGATGCGGCCCTGGCCACGGCCTGCCGCAAGTGCGCCTGTCAGGCCCTCGACTACACCGTGGCGCCGGTCTACGCCGACGGCGGCAGACGCGGCCGTCACCGCTGGCTAATCGAATGGGCCCAGGCTCCCGCCGACCACGCCGCCTTCGCCGCCGCCCTTGACAGCGCTCTCTGCGAAGAAAACAGCGACTACGCCGCCAAACGCTCCGGAGGTATCTTCCTCGACCCACTCGAAATAATCGACGCCACCCCCGGCCTGTTCGCCCGATGGCTCGCCGCCACCGGCAAACTCGGCGGCCAGCGCAAAATCCCCCGCCTCAGCAACACCCCCGATCTGATGTCCACCCTCCTGTCCATGATGGTCCGATAAGGCCGCACAAAAGATGCGACGTAAAAGTTCGCAAAATGGGAAAACATAAATAGATGCCATTCCCAATACCTCCATTAGAGTTTCAAGAGAAAATCGTTGCAATCCTTGTCCGTCTTGAATCTCCTGTCAATGATCCGACCCAGGGGCTTCAAGCTGAAATATCCGCAACCAAAGAACAATACCAGCATTACCGCAACAAACTTTTAACATTCAGACAGATGCCGGCATGACTACCTTTTTACCAGCTGCAGGAGGCTACCGCAATCTGAGGGCTTATAAGCTCTCGGAAATCATCTACGATATGACTGTAATTTTCGCTGAAAGATTTGTACGACCTGGCAGCCGTACGCGCGACCAGATGGAACAGGCTGCCCGCAGCGGCAAGCAGAATATAGCGGAAGGCAGCGAAGCATCTATGACTTCGAAAGAAACAGAAATAAAATTGACAAATGTTGCAAAAGCCTCATTGGAAGAGTTGCTACTTGATTATGAAGACTTTTTGAGGCAGCATCAACGTCAGCAATGGGGTAAAACCCATCCACGCATTCGGAAATTACGGGCATATCTGATGAGCGATGATTTCATGAATAATCCGACCAAATATGCTCACCGGCTGAACGACGAGGAATTTTGCAATCTTTGCATAACACTGATAAACCAGGCCACCTATCTGCTTCGAAAGCTATTAGAGAGCCAGCAACAACTTTTTCTTGAACAAGGCGGTATCAAAGAGCAAATGTACAGGGCACGCATCAACTATCGCAATAATATGAGCCAGACAAGTCGGACTGGTCTGACTGGTCTGAATAACAGCCATAAATCAAATGTGAATGACTAACGCTTACGACCTTATATCCGAATCCCCCGCCTCAGCAACACCCCCGATCTGATGTCCTCCCTCCTGTCCATGATGATCCGATAAGGCCGCACAGTGACTTTCTCGTTGCAGCCAATCATTACCGGGCGGTAATATATAAACCACCATCCACTTCTATGAAACAAGACAATACAGTGCTCAACAATGTCTCCAGACTTCGTTATGTGATGTCTGTCCCTTTGGCTTTAATGATAGCATCGGTGATTTTCTGTTGCTTGTCCTATTCTGACGCCAAACAAAACATCGCAACTGATCTTAACGATGCGATGTTTGCGCTGGCAAACCAAAACAGCGGGTTATGGACGCGCCCGGACACCATCGCCGCCATACGTAAAATGTACGAAACCACCCGTAAACCGCTGATTTATCAGGCTTCTGACATCAACTTCAGAAATTCATCTCTGAAGGACGAGGCTTACTTCACACTCGCGCTGGTTGACAAAAATAATACTTCGCCTAAAATCCATGGAAACAAAATAGCTTCGGATTCCATTATGCTTGTTCCGGAACACGCATCCGATGGGCTTGCGATACAGGTCCAGGGGTTTGCCGACTGTTCCATGGCTTCCATATTCATTGCGTCCGACCAGACTTTGCCGGGAATTTTGTTCTCGCTTTCCATACTTTCAGTAGCGAGTATGTTTATCCGTAAAAGAAGGGAGTCAGACTGGTCAGTTACCGAACTTATTGTCCGCCCCGCATCGCCGTCGCTTGATGGCATAAAACTTACACCTATGCAACGACAGTTCGCTCAGATGCTTCTCGAGGCTCCGGATATGAAAGTGGATAAAAGGATATTGTGCGAAACACTCTGGGGCAATAAAAGTAATGCGGAAGAATCTCTATACACTCTTGTCAGGCGCACTAAAACCGCCCTCGCCAAAACCGGCATGGAGATTATATGTAACAGAAACGACTCATACGAGCTGCGTGTAAACAACTGATATTTAGCATTGTCAGATTTTGTCAGATAAATGTCAGACAAATTTTCAGGTCTGAATGGTGCATATTCATTTGCTTTGCTGAAAAAATTTGCAAAGCATGAAAGTTAAAGATTCGACCTTAATTCTGACCTTTTTACTAATAATAGAGAACGGTTATGCTCAGAACCGGGAAGCGACGGACAGCCTCACCCGCGAGCTTCATGAGGTAGTCGTAACCGCTAAACAGCCGGCGACTAAATTAGTCGGCTCTACCCTGGTTTCAACTATTCCCGGCACCAACCTTACCGACCTCGGTACTGCTCTCGATGTCCTTGCACAGTTGCCGATGATTAAGGTTGAGGACAACGCCGTCAGTGTCATAGGCAAAAGCAATATCGAAATCTATATCGACGGGCGCCCCATGCGCGACGAACAGGAGTTAAGGCAGCTGCTTTCTTCCAATTTGAAGAAAGTAGAATTGCTCATGGCTCCCGGAGCCGCTTACGCCAGTACTACCGGAGCAGTGCTTAAAATCACGACACGGCGTAATTTCGTGAAGGGGCTGTCGCTTACCGATCAGTTTCTGCTTGAATGCCGCCGCAAACGGCCGGTTTCGGATTACATCGCCCTAAGCTATCGGACCGGTAACTGGGAGTTCTTTGCCGACGGTACGATAAAACGCCATAACTCGCTCACAAAAGGAGAGACTGTCAATACCCTCGTTTACGATGGCATGAAAACGACAGTAGGGAGTTATCAGCACATTTCACGCCCGACTACGACGGGGGTTGTAAAGGCCGGATTCAACTATGCCGACGGTCCACAATCGTCCGGAGCATACTATCGCTACAACTCTGAACGCGGGAACTTCAAAAACGCAGGCAGCGAATGGCTTAACGACAACCCGGCAATCAGCAGCAACATTGACATGCATACCGGATCACACAGTCACCTCGCTTCTCTATATTATGAAAATACTTTTGCCAAGAAATATATTCTTCATTTTGACGGCGATTTTCGCCGGTCAAGCGAGAGCAATTCCGTAGCCACTACCTACCCCGCATCGTCTAATCCGACAGTGAACTCCACAGATGAAAGGGCATCGACTCTCTGGGCCGGAAAACTGTATCTGAGCTTCCCTCTCGGAAAAGGAGTTTTTACCGTCGGAACCCAAGATAGTCATACCCATACTTCGCTTGATTACCGTATGCTGAACGATGCTGTCAGTGCATATATACCTTCATCACTGACTGATGCACGGCAAACTTCCACCGCTTTGTTCGCTTCCTGGTCCCGTATGTTCGGCAGGTTCTCCCTTTCGGCGGGGGCAAGATATGAATATGTCGATTATGTCTTTAAGGTTAACGGTATACGCGACAACGATGTCAGCCGCCGCGACCATCTGTTGACGCCTGACCTGTCGCTCGGATATTCTTTTAACCAGGAAACGCAGATAAACCTCAGTTATAAAATGGCGACAGTCAAGCCTCCATATTCACAGCTTACAGGTTCGCTCAGTTACACGGGGCTGCACCAAATCGAGGGTGGCAATCCCGGGCTGCGTGACGAAAGGATGCACGACATTCAGCTGTTCGGTTCATGGAAAGGGTTTATGCTTCGGGCGGACTACACCCGGTCGTTCGATACATACGCATTTGTAAAACAGCTGTATGCCGCCGATAACCTCCAGTTGCTTATGCACCCTGTAAACACCGACGTTTCAGCATTAAATCTCTATCTTGTCTGGAGCCGACCCATATGCCGGTGGACTCCGAATGTTACGGTCGGTATGTATAGGCAGTGGTTACAGCTTGACAGTCATCGATATGACAAGCCGATATTGTCTTATTATTTCGACAATACTCTCTCCCTCCCTTTGGGATGGACGGTTACAGTCAATATCAGCGGCAGCTCACAGGGCGATATGCACACCAACCGCTTTGGCGCGTCATGGTTCACGATGGACGCATCGGTCGGAAAGACATTCATGAACAAATCCCTGACCGTCAAACTGTCTGGAACCGATATATTCAACACAGCAAACAACGACTGGACTATGGATACATACGGAGTGTTCGTTGACAAACGCCAAAGCTACGACCGCCGGGGAGTGGCCCTCAATGTTATCTACAGTTTCCAGCCCCGCAAAAGCAAATACAAAGGCTCGTCGGCAGCAGAAGATGAATTAAGAAGATTCTAAAACGATATTGAAACGCCGTCCCCTGACATGGGATACGTCGTTCAGCCGGCACCCTGCGGGAACCATCCCGGGACCATGCGGTTAATTATTCCGTCCGAATTTGTTAATTTGTGTAAAATGGTTGGGTGTCTGACAAAGGAGAGGTAAATTTGTAATATGTTACAGTCTGAACATGATAATGCCGCGGGTTGCGATAGCAAAATTCCGCTGATAGGCATGACACTCGAACAGCTCGGCGAGGCGGTGACGGCGCTGGGCCTGCGACGATTTCAGGCCAGCCAGATAGCGCGCTGGCTGTATGTGGCCCGCGTCACCGAGATAGACGCCATGACCGACCTGTCAAAGAAGGCGCGCGAACTGCTCGCCCGTAAATACACTGTCGGGCGCCGGGCGCCGCTTACCTCTATGCGCAGTACTGACGGCACAGTCAAATACCTGTTCGACAGCGGCTGCGGTCTGGACGTCGAGGCGGTGTACATTCCCGACAAGGACCGTGCGACACTGTGCGTGTCGTCGCAGGCCGGTTGCAAGATGCATTGTTCGTTCTGCATGACCGGACGCCAGGGCTTTCACGGAAACCTGACAGCGGCATCCATCATCAATCAGGTGCTCAGTGTCGAGGACTCCGAAAAGCTCACCAACATCGTGTTCATGGGTATGGGCGAGCCTTGCGACAATCTTGCTGCCGTGATGCAGGCCATCGAGGTGCTGACAGCGCCCTGGGGTATGGCTTGGAGTCCCAAACGCATTACGGTATCGTCGATAGGCAAACTGCCCGAACTGCGCGAACTTATCAAAAACACCAAAGTACACATCGCCCTCAGCGTACACGCCCCCTACCCATCGGAGCGCGAGCAGCTGATGCCGGCGCAGAAGGCATGGCCGCTGGTAAAAATCATGGACATGCTGCGTCAGTTCGACTTCGCCCATCAGCGGCGTCTGTCTGTCGAATACATCATGTTCGACGGCCTCAACGACGACCTGCGCCATGCCGACGCCCTTGCCCGCCACCTGCGCGGCACCTCGGCACGCGTGAACCTGATACGTTTCCACGCCATCCCCGGCAGCGAGCTGCGCCCGTCGCCGCGTGCCGTCATGGAAGCTTTCCGCGACCGCCTCAACGACCTGGGCATAACAGCAACAATCCGCGCCAGCCGCGGCGAGGACATAATGGGCGCCTGCGGCATGCTGGCCGGCAAGAACAACGAATAACAAGCCCGGGGTAAGACAGCTTCTTCCCTATTACCAACTGCTAATTTCTAATTGCCAATTCAAACAAATGGCTCCCAAGATAGCAATCACACA
>CAZETN010000055.1:0-8115 GCA_964514475.1 uncultured Bacteroides sp. | reverse complement strand
GTCGTTGCCGTGATGGAACTGGCGCAGCAGTTTGCGTTCGCCGATCAGTATTTCGAGCTCGCGCGCGGACACCCCCAGATGCAGCAGGTCGTTTTTCGACACATTGTTGCGTCGCCCTTCCTGTGTGAGCAGGTGGTCTTCGAGTATGGTTACCGAGCCGGGCCGGATAATCTCGCCCTTGGCTTCGTCCGACATGACCGACTCTTCGTAGAAGTCCTGTATGATGTGCCCGCTGTAGGCGTTGACCAGCTCGGCGGTGATGGCGTTCTGACCCTCGGGCATCTTCAGGTACAGCCGGCTCAGGTACAACGACAGGATAGCCGCGTCCACCTCTATCTCGGGCTTGCCGTCGAGCACGAAATCGGCGCGGCCGGTCACCTTCTGGATAATCAGGGCCGTCACATCCTTGTCCACAAGTCCCTTTACGGGCAGCATTATGATGTCGGCCGCCTGCTCTTCGTTGATGGGCAGCAGGCCGTAGCGGTTGTTCTTCATCACCGGAATGCTGGTGGTGTACAGCTCGAGTGACGACAGGAAATCCTCGCGCAGGGCAAAGACGATATGGTATGCGGGAAACTCGGTGTACTTTGGCGCCGAAATTCTGTCGGGCGAGGTGTCTTTGTTGAGCGACAGTCTGATGTTCAGACCTTTCAGGGTGCCTGACGATACCTGCTGTACGGTTTCGGTGACCGAGGAGGCGTTAGCCGTGTTTTCGTGCTCGATGATGTACAGGGGTTTTACATCGTTGAACAGGTCGGCCAGCTGGCTGAAGAACTCGCGTTTGGTATTTTCGTTTGTCTGCAGCGTGAATATTTCCTCGAACTGGTCGAAAACGAGCAGCGGTACAACCGGACTGCCTGACTGCGGCGAGACAAACTCATGGCGGTGGACAAACTCCCACAGGGTCTCGCGGGCCGGATCGATTACCGGAACTTTCTCGCGCACTTCGATACCGCTGTCTGTCAGCGCCTGACGTATCTGGCCAAGATAAGACTCCTGTCCGTCGTGCTTGAGACGCACCGACACCGGCACGATGCCGCGGTTGCGGGCCTGCGGAAATATGCCGGCGTTGAGTATGGACGACTTGCCTATGCCCGACCGTCCGTACAGCACCGTCTGGGTGTTGTTGAATATGAACTGTGACAGGCTTGTTATCTCGGCATTGCGTCCGTACAGAACCTCACCTTCCTTATAATAGTTCAGTCCCTTCCAGGGATTTGTCTGTTTTCTATTTTCCATGTTGAGCGCGCGTCTTCTGTTCCTGTTCCTTGAGTTGTCCGACCTTCAGTGCGACTTTTTCGGCAAACTCCGCGAAGTCATCGGCCACGGTATACCACGTGGCGTTGTTCTCCCTGAAGGCCTGCGGCAGTCTGTTGCTGTCGGCATAGAAATCGAAGCCGCGTTCGGCCAGAGGCCATATGAAATCGCGTCCGCCCATTTTTGCCGCTATATCGGCCGCCCGGTTCCACTCGTCGCGATACTCATGGGGTTCCATGTACTCGTTGGCCACATTCATAGACAGCACCGGTATGAACAGGCGGCTTGTGTCCACCCCCTTGCGGAATGTGTTTTTCCAGTTGGCGCCGTCCGGGATGTCCTTCAGGTCGTACCAGACACGCAGCCCCCGGGCGGTCAGCGCGCGGTAGATGCGCTCTACTATCACGGCGTCGCGTCGTGAGTAGGACAGAAAGACGTCTTTGTGCGTCTTTTCATCCTCCTTCCTCGTACTCTCGCTTGCCGTGCGTTCGCGGACACGGCGTTCTATCTCGCTGACGGCGAATTCGGGGTCCTGCTCGATAAATGTCTGCAATCGCGACAGAAACTCGCGCAGTGACGGCTCGAAACTGTCGTTTACCATCATCGACGAGCGCCTGTTGTCGGTGTTGCGGCGTATCGAGTACCAGATAAAGCGGAACAGCCAGTCCGAATAGTTGTTGCCGAGTACAAGCAGATAGCGTTTCTTGAGTACCTCGGAGAGCACGCGGGGTATGCCGTTGCCACCGGCCAGCCATGTGCGGCAGAAATCCATCATGTCCATGTCGGTCACCACATAGCGGTGAGGCTCGATGCTGTATTTGCCGAACATATAGAATACAGTCGGCAGCTGCATTTCCTGTTCGTTTGTGATATCGCCGCAGCCGGGCTTAAGGTCGCGGTTCGAGTCATTGCGGAACTGGAGCACCCTGATTTCCTTGCCTGGCCATGCTTGCTGCATGGCCAGTTCTACCAGCGGAGTGAAGGATGTCGTGATGACGAACGGAAATTTCTGCAGCTTGAGCAGCCTCACCAGCAGCGAGCCGGGTTTAAGGGGGGTATTGCCCGCGTCGGCCGACTGTACCTGGTCGAGCACGTCTTTCAGCAGCGAGTATATGGCATCCTTGTGCGGGTTGGTGGCGTAGATGAAGTCCTTGTCGTAAACCAGCTGCGAAAAGGTGGTGGGGCGGCTTTTGACCTCGCAGGCCGAGGCCAGCAGGTCGATAAGCTGCTGGTGCAGATTGCCGTTTTCCTCATCCTTGTCGACAAGCAGGTCCGGTCCGATGACCGGTATCACATTTCCGGCCATGATGGCGTCGGTGAGTTCGTTCCAGCGGGCCTCGTCCCTGTTCTCGGCCACTTTACGGCTTACGTTGAGTTTGATATTGCCTAAGGCCATGATGCTTTTCTGATTTGGATTTCGCTGGCTCCGGACGCTGTTATGTTGTCAGGTGACACCTCTGCCGGACCCCCGCGGATGTCCATTGTTTTTTAGGATAATGCTGGTATATCGGCCGTCCGTACCGGCGGCCGTATTAATCGCTCAAATATACGAAATTTTCTAATAATAAGAAAATTATACAGAAAAAGCACCCTCCGCCTCACATGTGAAGCGGAGGGTGTGTCCTGTGGCGGTGCGGGACAATGCCGTTTACCTAAGCTGCCATGAAATATTTTTCATTCCTGTAATTCACCGATAATCATATGCGGATTTTGCAACGAAATCCTTAAGCAAACAGTATCGGGGCGCGCTGATATCCGCAATATGAATCAATCATCACAAAACAACGGTTGAGAATTGAAAACAGATTTGCTGCCTCCACCTGCCACGTGGCTGACGCGCAGGGGGCAAAATATTGCGGCGCGGAGATAGCGGATAATCGCTCTCTCCCGGCTGCCGCTATCTTCGGCAGTTCCGGTGCGGTGTGCGGGGTGGCGGTCAGGCTTTGACGAACACGAGGGCGGCATCGGCAAAGGCGGCGGCAGCGTCGTATATGTTGCGTAGCAGCGGCCAGTACTGCAGGGGCACGTTTGCGGTTTTGATGCGCAAGGCGCACTGTACCACTATGTCGCCTTCGTCGTTTTCGCGGGCATTGACAAGGAATGAACCGAGTGCGTTGGCTTCGCGGCGGTTGAAGTCGGCCAGCGATGTGGGGTCAACCTTGTAGCCTTCGGGAACCTTGAACGTTATGATATGGGTGTTCTGGAAGGATGTCGGCAGCATGGCGTCCAGCAGGCGTTCGCGTTCGCTGCCCTCAATTTTCTCGACATGGCCGGCGAGCCGGCCCAGAGTCACGGATATGTCGCCGCCAAGGTCCTCCACGAGGCCGCTGAAGCGGTTGGCCGAGGTGTATTTCATCTCGGTACGGCCGGGTAGAAATCCGCGTTCTTCGATATTGAACGATGTCACGCTGTCGGGGCGGGTGCCGGTTACGGCGGCGCATTCGTCCATCAGAGCCTTGCGCAACTCGTTTTCGCGTTCTTTCGCGTCATAACCCTTGATATTGTATGGTTTTACACCGGGGCCGAAGAACTCCTCGACGCCGCGTATCCACTCGGCGCGGTCCACAAGGTCCTCGCCATAGTCTTTGCCGCTTCCGCTGAGGCGTACATTGCGGGTCGCCTCCAGGGCAGTGGGGTCATCGGCGGCAAGCGCCACGGTAAGTTCGGCACGCACATAGTTGCCGCTATATTTGCGGTCGGGAACGGTAAAGTCCTTTACAGGGGTCTGTTTCTGTGTCTCGCTCAACCGTCCTATGAAGCTTTTGCCGCTCTCGCCCTGGAAATCGCCCGGCATTTCGCCCGGTGCGATATAGAAGCCGGGTATCATCATGTACACGCTGTCGCCGGCACAACCTACGAAGTTGCTCTGGTTCCAGCCCGACAGTACGTTTGTGGGTACTTCGCCACGTGAGTTTATGATGCCGATTCCGGTTGTCTCGAGCGGAAAAATCTCGAGGCGTTCTATGACGTCGTTGAGGAACATGGCAAGGAAAAACGGTGAGCCGATACGGTCGTCGTCACCGGCGGTATGGTTGCAGTAACGCAGGGCCAGATAGGCGGCATCGGCAATCTGCCGCGGTGTCGCCCCCGGATGTTCCTTGATGTAGTTGCGTGTCATTTTAAGGGCGCGGCCGGGCAGCGGGCTGATAGGGCGCCGCGACTGCGCCAGCAGTCCGGCGATATGCGCTATGTTGTCCTTGGCCTCGATGATAATCAGCCACGGCGAAAATCCGTTGTGCAGGCCGCCGCGACGGGCCGTCGACGCGCGGAAATAATTTTCGCCGTGCAGCTGGTAATTGTTTATTACATTGAGGCGCACGAAGGGCAGCTGTCGCTCGGGATACAGAAATTTGCTGAAGGATACTGCCGGAACGTCGTATACCTCCATGCGGGCCTTTATGTAGTCTTTTTCGTCGGTTCCGGTCACCTTGGGCGCGCCGTTGTAGCTGAAGAATTCTGCGGTCAGCGAAGGGTCGGGACGGCCGCTGACGGTACGTGTCATAACCGGGTATCGGTCGCTGAGTTCAACGTCCAGACCGCAGATGTCGCCACGTTCCTGCAGGTATTCGGTGTAGTAGAAGTATTCGATTATATCGCCTGTCTGCAACGACGGAATGGCTATTTTGAATGACTTGTTCTTGCCGCCCTTTTTTCCGTCGCTGACTTCGAGCGCTGTGGAAGGGTCGATGTTTACCACTGACCCGTCGGCTTTGTGTATGCGGGCGCCGAAGGCGTTCTCGATCATCGCGTTCAGGGCAATCCCGTAGTCGCGGCGTACCGACGAGCCTCCGAACTCAAACTCCGAGTAGTAGTCGACGGCGCTTTGGTCGAGCAGTTTGACCATGCTGCGGCGTGTGTGGCGTACAATTGTGCGGTTGGTACGTCCCGAGGCGTCGTAGATGGTGTTCTGTTCGTCGCGTTTGGTCTCGAAATCGTCCTGCCGCGCTATAATCACCGCCGACTGGCCCGCGGATATGCTGTCGGGGACCGGGGTGGTTGGATTAAAAAGGCCTTCAGTATCGAGGTTCCATACTTTTTCAGTCGCTGTTTTGAAAAATCCCTTGTTTATACCGGCTGCCCGGACCATGGGGCACATGGCCATTACAACAGCTGACAGCACGGCGGAACGGACAATAGCTATAGCTTTCATGTTATTTGAGATTTTGTAAGATAATCATTCCATAGTGGCCCGGTCACGCAGGACAAGGGCTGTGTTCGAGGCTTTTTCTACTTCCCGGACGGCATTGTTCCATGCGCGGACTTCAGCTGCTTCGGCCTGCGTGCGGCGCTGGGACAGGGCTGCCGTACAGCGTACGGCCCTGTCTCCGTCAGCACGGTATGTCACATGTCCCTCGAACCAGGGATTGTCTACTTTGACCGTGAGGGGCAGCCCGTCGGCAATGTAGCCCTCGGGAACCTCGATCAGCGCGTCGGCTTCGACGGGCATGAAGTGGCTGCAGTCGACGGGCCATTTGCGGTCGCGGGCGTCGACCTGCCGTGGGCTGGCCATACGCAGCAGGCGCGGCATGACGTATAGTTTGGAGCGGCCGTTGACAGCCTTGACGGCTTCGACGTCGCGGACAGCGGCCACTACTGTCGATGTGTCGGCATCGTAGGCGCGGGCGGCGAGCAGTTCGGCGCCTTCGACAGTAACGCCCTTGCGTCCTTGCGACAGGAAGGCGGCAAGCAGCTGCGGACGCCGGGCGGCTGTGACGCCGGCAATCGTAGACTCAATCATGCAGCGCCATTCTCCGTCCATAT
The DNA here is from genome assembly GCA_964514475.1 of uncultured Bacteroides sp. GTDB lineage: Bacteria > Bacteroidota > Bacteroidia > Bacteroidales > Muribaculaceae > CAG-873. Next base: position 2,097 of record CAZETN010000055.1, on the reverse strand, counting down.
CGTAGCGCATGTCGCCAAGCAGCGAGCTTCCGTCGATTTTCAGACGGCCGGTCTGTCGCAGTGCGCTCCGTCCGGGATATGCGGCGCCGACATGGGCGATTGTGTATGTGTCGCCGTTTTCAATCATGCATTCCTGTCCGGCTATCGACCGTGGCACAAGGCCACGCGGAGCGTTTGAGGCAGTGCCGTCGACGAATATGGTGCTGTCGGCGGTGACAGCGGCCGCAATCATGTGATTTGCGCCTCCAAGGGTAGGGGTGACACTGAAGGGGGCGACGATGCCTCCTCTGGTGCCTATCCAAACGCGCCTGCCGTCGATGCCCATGGCATGAAGCAGGGCGCAGATCAGATTGGCCGAACCCTTGCAGTCGCCGAAACGGTTGGCGAGCACTTCGGCGGCCGGTGCGGGCTTATGGGCAAGTTCGCCGTGTTCGATGGCGACATAACGGATATTCTCGCGCACCCAGCGGGCTACCGCGTCTATTCTGGCCAAGGTGTCCGTGCCGGCTTCGGCGGCAATGCTTGCCGCCAGTCCGGCTATCTCCGGCGACACGGTGCCGTGGCTTTCGAGCCTGGCTTTAAGATAACCGTACAGCTCGTCGAGGTCGGCAAACGCGGCGTTGACGCGCACCAGCGGCATAACCGTCTGTGTCTCCGGCATCAGGGACTCCGGCCTGAAGGCGCGGATGCTGTCAAGGGTGACTGTGACGGTAATATTGCCCTTGTCGTCGGTATCGCGTGTCATCTGTTCGCGGCCTGTGCCGTTGAAAAGGTCTACCGTCACGCGTTCGGCCACTTCGGCCGGTATGTGGATTCTGACCAGCTGGCGGTCGATGTCGTAGAGCGATGACATCAGCATTATATCGTCCAGATACTCGGGGTTGCGGTACGAGACCTCGATGTCGGCCTTCGAAATCTTTCCGGGCTTGACATCAACAGGCAGCAGACATACGCGGGTACCCGAATAGAAGATGTCGCCGTTTTCCCAGGCGCGGTACTGCGGTTTTCCGCCGGTTGCGCCCGCGTGGTCGACAGTGGAGTTGCGGTCGTAGAACGCGATTACCATACCGGTGCCGGCGACACGCCGTGCGCCCATACGGTAGTTCTGCGAGATACGTGCGCCCGACACGCGGCCGTCGCGTGCGCTGAGCCGACACGTGACAATGCGTTCGGCTATGTAGATATTGTCGTCAGTGCCTGCCGCCAGTATATTGGCTGTCAGGCATGTCAGCAGAAACAAAAAGAAGAGGGAGCGCTTCAATACAAAGGGTATTAGAAATGAGGTATAATGAGGATACTGACACTGTTCAGCTTTACAAATGCAAACATACGTAAAAATTCTTTAATAAACAATATTCCACACATCATTTTCTAAACTTTGTATTCAAATCTTCACAAATCCTGCAGGCTCCGTCCATATCTCCGCCGGATAGGGGATGAGACGCTTTTTTATGAAAAAAAGCTGTAAATTTGTAGCTCCGGCAGCCATATTGCCGGTTGATTTTGAACAGCGGCCGTCCCGAACATCGGATACCTTTGCCGGTAAGCTGAAGAAATCGGGCTATAGCACTTCAAAATCACATAAGTGTATGAACTTACCTGATTAAAAACTGATTTTTGAAACTTGTTATGACAATCAACCGAGTTAAACGCAACATCTGGCTTGCTCTCGCCATATTGTCGCTTGTAGCCGTAGTCGACCGTTCTGTCCGTGTCATATACGGTACCATGGAGTGGTGGAACCTGGCTTCCGCCATAGTGATAACGGCATTCTGCACCAAATTTTATCTGTGTTACCGGCGGCAGGTAAAGGACAGCGCCGGCGCCGATGGGGCCCCGCGTTGACTTGATATCCGCAATATCAGGCAAAGCATATCACCAGCAGCTGGGCCAGGACGACGCGGGCGAACATCGACAGGGGGTATGTGGTGGCATAGGCCACGGCGGCATTGTCGCCCGGAGTGATTTCGCCGGCATATGTCATCGACATGGGATTGGCCATGGCTCCGCTTACCATACCGGCCGCGGTGCCGAAGTCGTAGTGCCACCAGCGCATGGCTGCCACGGTCATGGCCAGCGAGGGCACAAGTGTGAGGA
>CAZETN010000054.1:0-8125 GCA_964514475.1 uncultured Bacteroides sp. | reverse complement strand
CGTCTGCGCAGCATCTCGCTGTCGTGGAGCCTGCCCAAGAACTGGCTTGAAAAGACAAACTGCATCAAGCGTGCGGTTATCAGTGCAACTGCGACCAACCTGCTTCTTTTCACTAACTACGACGGTGATCCCGAAGCTGCTGCATCCGGTTCAGGTGTCGGCGGTTCGTCGTCCGTAGGTTTCGACTACTGCGGCGTTCCCTCTACTGCCGGTTTCACTTTCGGTGTCAACCTGACTTTCTAATACCATTTACAAGACAATACGAAAACTTATGAAACTCTATAAATCAATTCTGGCAGTCGGAGCAGCTATGATGATGCTGACTTCATGCTCCGATTGGCTTGATGTCAATGATAGCCCCAACAGCGCTACGGATACGGCTGCGCCGTACGATAAGCGACTTGCAAGCATCGAGTTTTTTACTAACCACGCCTATTTCATTGGTGGTCAGCCGGTTGCGTACCTCTGTGGTGACCTTACAGCCAACACCCGCGGTAGCAATCAGGGTAAATATGCTCAGTGGGAAATGAACGAATGGCGATGCACCACAGTATACCAGTGGTGGTTCGTCGGTGCTGCCGCCAACATAAAGCCCATGATTGACGATGCCATGTCGAAAGGCGCCTATCATTATGCTGGTGCAGGCCACCTGATGCTCGGCTACGGTATGGCAATGATGAACGACCTGCATGGCGAAATGCCCTGCTCGGACGCACTCGGATCAAACGTCACTCCCGTTTATGACAACGGCCGCGACATGTACAAGTACATCATGAACGAAATCGAAACCGGTCTTGAACTGTTGTCCCGTCAGCAGGAAGACGGTGCCGTCACTCTTGCTGCTGCCGATTACTGGGGCGGCGGTGATGTCAGCAAGTGGATTAAGTGGGGCAACCTGCTCAAGGCCCGTCAGCTACTCAAACTGTCGAAAAAGAGCGCAGGCACTTTTGACCTGGCCAACGACCAGCTCAACTATGACGCTGACGCTATCCTTGCCGCTCTTGACAAGTCGTTCCAGAGCAACTCCGAGAATATGGTTATTAACCATACCGACGAACCCGACGGCTACAAGGAATTCCTTTGGACCGAGCAGGTTTACTATCATCCCGCCTATTCTTGCAGCGGTATGAACTCTAACGTCTACTTTACCAAGACCTACGAGGACATCCTCACCAACTTCCTTGGCGATGGTAAAGAAGACCCCCGTGCCGACCGCATCCTTCCCTGGGCACGCTCAGGATATACAAAAGACAAAACTCCCGAGGGCATCAAATTTGACGAGACTGGCAAATGGCGTCGCTCAATAGGTGTAGACATGCTTACTAACACTCGTATCGACGGTTCTCCCTATACCACCAGCTGGAACGCCAAGACAGGACATTTCTACTGCGACAACGAGACTAATGCCGGTGACACCGTTTACGTCGATCAGCGCAGCGGTGGCAAGGGCTGGTACGGTGGTACCGACCTTCTGGGATACTTTGACGGCAAGAAAGGCAAAGGCGATGCCAACTCGGCTGTTTCGGGTACTTTCGCTACCCGCGCTTCTTCGCCCGGCTATGTAGGCACCTACTTCGAAGTTTGCTTTATCCGTGCCGAAGTTCTCTTCAATAAGGGCGACAAGGCAGGTGCATTGGCCGCTTATCGTAACGGCGTCAAAGCGCACATGGAAGCCATGAAGAGCAAAATCGACCAGTGGCTCTCCGAAGATGCCGGCCTCGCAAGCTGCCCCTCGTTCAAGCCCATGACCAACGATGAAATCAACAATTATGTTGACCACATCTGCGGAGATGTGACCCTCGGCCGCATCATGACCCAGAAACACCTGGCTATGTTCTACACTCAGGAGATTTGGAACGACATGCGTCGCTATGACTTCAATCCTCAGGTCTTCATGCACTGGGATGTACCCTACGAGTATGGTGTGAGCTCAAAAATCACAATTCCGGAAGGGCGTGCTCCGCGCCGCTGGCGTGTATCTTCTCACGAGTACAAGTATAACAAAGATAACCTGAACGCCGCTTGCCCCAACGATCTCTGCGATCTTGTGGGCGCACCCAAAGGCGATAACTGGTGGAACGATAATGCCATGTGGGTTATCCCCGTATGGTGGGACACCAACCTGAAATAATCTCTGAAAGTCCCGACAGTCAGTCGACTGTCACTGACAACCAATAAGCGAAACCGCCGTCCGGGCGTCATCCCGGACGGCGGTTTTGTAGTTCTGTTCAGCGGCAGCATGGACCGGCGGTTTTGCCAAGAAACATTTTTTTTCTAATTTTGTGGTACTTTTGTAAGCACATGCAGCGATATATACGAGCCCGAATGGAACAGACGCGCCGAAAAATGATGCTGATCATTAACCCGATTTCGGGAAATGGTCATAAGGAGGGTCTTGCCGAACGTATTTGCGAGCGGTTGGACCGCGGCGGCATAGATGTGGAAGTGCGTGAGACTGCAGCGCGCAACGACGCAACGCGGCTGGCCCGTGAGGCGATAGACCGCCGCTTCGACGCCGTTCTCGCCTGTGGCGGCGACGGTACCGTCAACGAGACCGCACGCGCCGTCCGTGATACCGGAATGACCATGGGCATCATTCCCGCCGGTTCGGGAAACGGCCTGGCGCGGCATCTGGCCATTCCCGTCGACCCGTTGTTGTGTCTCGACGTCATCATCGACGGCCATGCCGAGGACTGCGACTACGGCACAGTCAACGGGCGCCCGTTTTTCTGCACCTTCGGAGTCGGATACGACGCCGCTGTCAGTGACCGCTTCGCCGCCAGCGGTCACCGCGGCAAAATCAGCTATCTGAAGAGTGCCCTCGAGGAATTCGTGCGCTTCAAGCACGAGCGGTATACGCTGACAGTCGAGGGTGAAAAAGTGACGGACGACGCATTTCTGGTGGCCGTCTGCAATGCCTCGCAATACGGCAACAACGCCTACATAGCGCCGCAGGCGTCGCTGACCGACGGACTGCTTGACCTTGTCATGATACGCAAGTCCTCGATTATCGAGACGGCCATGCTCGGCCTCGACCTGATGACGGGACTGCTGCACCGCAACCGGCTGATTGAGACACGCCGCATTACCGGGTGCGTCATCGAGCGCGAGAGCGCGGGACCGGCCCACCTCGACGGCGAGCCCGCCGACCTCGGCGAGCGTCTCGAGATACAGTGTCACCCCCGCGCACTGCGGCTGCTGACGCCCCGCGACCGCGCCGATTTCCGGCCCCTGCTGACTCCGGCCGAGGACCTGCTGCGCGACATTACCATAAACCTGAACAACCTGCTCGGGTGACCGGCGGACACCGGTCGCATATAAGGCTGAGGGCGGAGGGACCTCGTCTTAAATTAATTTAACAATAGTAGGAGGTCCGGGCGGCGGCTATTTGCCCGAAAATCCGTAACTTTGCGCAATGCCGTCGCAATGTGGCCGCTGCCGTCGAAATCAGCTGCTGCGGACACCGGGCGGTCTCCTCATTTTTTGCAGAAACAAACGCATAAGTTTATACACATTTCAAAGTTTTTTTAATGAACGTTATCAAAAAAACCATCACCCTGCCTGACGGCCGTGAGATTACTCTGGAAACCGGCAAGCTGGCCAAGCAGGCTGATGGAGCGGTTGAGTTGCGCATGGGCAATACCATGCTCCTGGCAACTGTTGTATCGGCCAAGGAGGCCGGCGAGGGCGTCGACTTCATGCCCCTGCAAGTTGAATACAAAGAGAAGTTTTCGGCTGCCGGCCGTTTCCCCGGCGGCTTCCTGAAGCGCGAAGGCCGCGCCAACGACTACGAAATCCTGACCTCGCGTCTGGTTGACCGTGTTCTGCGTCCGCTGTTTCCGGACAACTATCACGCCGACACATTTGTCAACATCACCATGTACTCGAGCGACGGCGTCGACATGCCCGACGCGCTGGCCGGACTGGCGGCCTCGGCAGCAATCGCCGTCAGCGACATACCTTTCCACGGACCTATCAGCGAGGTGCGCGTTGCCCGTATCGACGGCAAATTTGTCATCGACCCCACCTTTGAGGAACTCGAAAAAGCAGACCTCGAACTCATGGTAGGCGCCACCTACGACAATATCATGATGGTAGAGGGCGAAATGAACGAAGTCTCGGAGGCTACACTGCTCGAGGCTCTGAAAACAGCCCACGAGGCCATCAAGCAGCAGTGCCTGGCCCAGATGGAACTGGCCAAGGAGGCCAAGGCCGAGACCAAGCGCGAATACTGCCACGAAGTAAACGACGAGGACCTGCGCAAGGACGTGCACGACAAGTGCTACGACAAGGCCTATGCCATCGCCAAGGCCGGATGCGCCGACAAGCACTGGCGCCAGGACTCGTTCGACGCCATCTGCGAGGAGTACATCGCCGGCCTTCCCGAGGAAGAGCGCGACGAAAAGACCCCGCTTGTAAAGCGTTACTACCACGATGTCGAAAAAGAGGCCATGCGCCGCTGCGTTCTTGACGAGGGCGTGCGTCTCGACGGCCGCAAGACTACCGAAATCCGTCCCATATGGTGCGAGGTGGACTACATTCCCGGCCCTCACGGATCGGCTGTCTTCACCCGCGGCGAGACCCAGTCGCTGTCGACAGTGACCCTGGGCACCAAGCTTGACGAAAAAATCCTGGACGACGTGCTCAACCAGGGCCGCGAGCGTTTCCTGCTTCACTATAACTTTCCCCCCTTCAGCACAGGCGAAGCCAAGGCACAGCGCGGTGTAGGCCGTCGCGAAATCGGCCACGGCAACCTGGCCCACCGCGCCCTCAAGCGCATGTTCCCCGACGACTTCCCCTACACATGCCGCGTTGTCAGCGACATCCTCGAGTCAAACGGCTCGTCGTCGATGGCCACCGTCTGCGCAGGCACACTCGCGCTGCTTGACGCCGGTGTAAAGATGAAGAAACCAGTCAGCGGCATCGCAATGGGTCTGATTTCTGACTCCGAGAGCGGCAAATATGCCATCCTCAGCGATATCCTCGGCGACGAGGACCACCTTGGCGATATGGACTTCAAGGTAACCGGCACGCGCGACGGCATCACCGCCACACAGATGGACATCAAGTGCGACGGTCTGAGCTATGAAATACTTGAGCGCGCCCTCAACCAGGCCCGCGAAGGTCGTCTGCACATCCTCGATATCATCGAGCAGACAATTCCCGCTCCGCGCGAGGACTACAAGCCCCATGTGCCCCGCATCGTCACCATGCTCATCCCCAAAGAGCTTATCGGCGCCGTCATCGGCCCGGGCGGAAAGGTCATCCAGGGCATTCAGGAGGCATCCGGCGCAACCGTCTCCATCGACGAAATCGACGAGGGCGGATACATCGAAGTCGCTGCCGCCAACAAGGCCAGCATCGACAAGGCTCTCGAGCTTATCAACGCCATCGTCGAGCTGCCCGAAGAGGGCAAGACCTATCACGGTACCGTTCGCTCGATTATGGACTTCGGCGCATTCGTCGAGTTCATGCCCAACCGCGACGGTCTGCTGCATATCAGCGAAATCTCGTGGGAGCGCCTGCCCGATATGGAGGCCAGCGGCCTGAAGGAAGGCGACCAGGTTGAGGTTAAGCTCATCGAGGTAGACAAGAAGACCGGCAAGTTCCGCCTGTCCATGCGCGCCCTTCTGCCCAAGCCCGAAGGCTGGACCGAACCTCAGCGCCGTGAGCGCGGACCCCGTCGCGAAGGCGGTGACCGTCCCCGTCGTGAAGGTGGTGACCGTGCGCCCCGTGGTGAGCGCGGACCCCGTCGTGACCGCGGCGACCGTCCCCGTCGCGACGAACACCGCGACAGTCAGGAATAACCGGATAGACGAACTGCAGAGATAACCTGCATGCCATAAGGCCGGCGCCCGTCACAGGCGCCGGCCTTTGTCAGATACAGTCCGTACCGTGCCGCAGGCGGAAGGACAGCCGCGGCGAGCCGTCGGCAAGGGTAATCGGGCCTGTAGGGCTGAAGCCCAGACGGCGTATCGCAGTCAGCATGGGCGCGTTGTCGGCGTGGGTGTCTATACGGATATCGCAGTCGTGCAGCCGGCGCGTGTAGCTTACAGCCTCGGCGAGGATGCCGGGAACAGTGCCGTCCGACGCGACCCGGTGCAGAGTGACGTAGGGGACAGTCAGTGCCTCGTCAAGGGCCGCGTAAGTGGGTTCGGGTTCTGTCATCAGACAGAATGTAGCCACAACCTTGCCGTCGGCTTCAATCACATGGCACCATCCGCGGCGCATATCGGCAATGGCCGTCTGTGCCGACGGATATAATTCGCTCCATTGCGCGAAGTTGCCCCGGGCCCGCATATAACGGCGTGCCTCGCTGTAGATAGCCTCGATACGCTCCAGATCCGTGCTCAGGGCACGGCGAGTTCTGATTGCGCTGTCTGTGTCTGAATGGCTCATGGTCAGTATCGGTAAATGGGATATATGAGTTTCTGAAATCTGTTTTTAATCAAGTGAGTCTGATGTACGGCTCCGGAGCAAAGTTACATAAAAACAGGAAAACACGGGCGATGTGCGGCCGGACAGGATGCACATCGCCCGTGTTTGACAGCGGGGAGAGGTCAGAAAGCAAGGATAGGACGTACGCGGGCAAATTCGGACCAGTCTTTCATGCTGCCGGAGACGGCCACGCGGTTGCGCATGAAGTATACGCCCCAGGCGCGGTCAATCCACAGACCTTCGGTTTCGACGCCGTATTCGTTGCTGGTCCAGTATGTTTTGGCTGCGGTGGTGTCGAAAGGAGTTACGTCGGCGGCGGGAAGCTGGGCGAAACGTCCGTTCAGGAGGTCGCGTATCACCGCGTCGCGGCGTCCCATCGATGTGATGTTGCCGTCGATTTCACCGAAGCATGCCAGCACCATCTCGCGTCCTGAGCCGAGGTACCATCCCGAACTTGAGGCCGGGGCCGGAACCGTGGCGCTGTAGCTGTCGACAGCACTCATGGCCGTAACCGGCCATGCTGCATTGTCGGGAGCTGCGTTGAATGCGCGCAGGTATTTGCTGGTTGTATAACCGGTGCGCCGGTTGACGGGGGACGCGTCATCGTTGGCCGATTTTACGGCGGGCAATCCGTTTGCCGTAAGCCAGTCGCTGACTGTGTGGCTGGAACCGTACGTCTCGTATTGGGCGTGCCAGGCGGCGGTGAGTTCGTTCAGGGCTATCGCCAGACCGTGGGTGCAGCCCGGATGGTCGGCTCGCAGGCCCTCGTCGTCTGCGCCGGGATCGCCTACGTGGAATATTACCGCTATGGGAGTCTTCGACTTGTCAAGTTCAGTCGACCATGTGCCGTCGCTGTAGTAGAAGTCGCCAATGCTGGGCGCGTCGGGTACGGGAGGCTTTTCCTGGTCGAAGGTTATGGCTTTGACGTCCGAGCTTTCGAATTTGAGTGTCTGCCCGTTTTTCATGCTGATGACAAGTCCGCTCTGCGCCCAGGTGCAGAGTCCTGTCATTACCATTGTCATAAATAGGGCTATGTTGAGTCTGGTGTTCATCGTTTGACAATTTTGTAGGTTTTACCATCTGTTGTAGCGATAAGATAAATTCCGGGAGCCATGGCTTCGAGCGAGATTTCGGCCGTGCCGTCGGATCCGAATGCCGCCTCGGCCATGAGCGTGCCGCCGATGTCGTAAACCGACAGGCTTCCCGCCGGGGTGAACCCGTCAAGACGTACCGTGGCGTTGTCCGTATATGTGATGCTGAACTCATTGGCTCCGATGACTTCGGCGGCTCCAGGCTCGGAGAACAGGAACTGCTTGACTGCGTCCATCTTGTGGGTGTCGGATATATCGGTACCGGCAACATTGATGACGTTTCCGGCAAAGGTAACCTTGGGTCGGCTTGTCAGCACGTAGCTGTATACGTGGCCGTCCTTGTATTCGACGTACAGTTTTTCGGTGGCGCGGGCCGGTATTGCCACGGCGGCTATTGCCGCAGCCGCGGCCAGTATGGTGCGTAATTTTGTCATTGTATTCGGGTTGTTATGTTTTTAGCAGAAACGGTATGTCAGAATGCCAGTACAAACCGGGGCATTGTATTTTTGTCCTTGTCCTTGTAGATGCCTTCGACGTTGCGGTCGAAGGTACATACGGTATATACTTTTGCGCCGAACTCGGTTCTTGACCACAGG
>CAZETN010000053.1:0-8156 GCA_964514475.1 uncultured Bacteroides sp. | reverse complement strand
CTATTCGGTAAAGACCTCAACGGGACAGACCCTCGAGGCCGAGACCGTGATTATTGCGACCGGTGCCCAGGCCCGCTATCTCGGGTTGCCGGACGAAGAGAAGTACATGGGCATGGGTGTGTCGGCATGCGCAGTCTGTGACGGGTTCTTCTACCGCAAAAAAACTGTCGCAGTCGTAGGAGGCGGCGATTCGGCCTGCGAGGAAGCCTCGTATCTTGCCGCCCTCGCTGACAAAGTCTACATGATAGTGCGCAAGGACCACCTGCGCGCCTCGAAGGTGATGCAGCGCCGCGTTCTCGATAATCCCAAAATCACCGTCCTTTTCAACTGCAACACCATCGGACTCTTCGGCGACCCGGTGCTTCAGGGCGCACATCTTGTCGAACATATGGGCACCGAGCGCGAGCAGAAATTCGACATCAGCATCGACGGCTTCTTCCTCGCCATCGGCCGCAACCCTGCCAGCAAACTCTTCGCCCCCTACCTCGACACGGATGACGCCGGTTTCATCAAAGTCAAAGGGCGCTCGCAGGCCACCGGCATCCCCGGCGTCTTCGCCGCAGGCGACGTCTGCGACCCTACCTACCAGCAAGCCGTCGTCGCAGCCGCATCAGGCTGCTCCGCGGCACTCGAAGCCGAACGCTTCCTTATGGAAAATGCCTGACATCGGTCCGATATAACAGCCAGAGGGTGCGCCCTGTCTTTATTGCGGCGCACCGTCTGTTTTTGTTTTCTCCGTTCACAACCTTAGGCCCGCTTACTTCTGAGGGGGCGCGGGCTGTCCTGCTCCGGGGTTGCCTGAGGCCGTAGCCTTAGCCTTTGCCGCAGAAGCGCCACCGGCGCCACTCTGGCCCGTAAGCTGACCGGCTACTGTTTTGAGGGCGGTGCTGTACGAGGTCTTCACCATGGTGTTGCCGTACTGGTTCCACAACGTGGTCAGATACTCCTGCACCTCGCTGCCGCGCTTCTGCATCTGGCGCAGGCGCTTGTAATCCTCGCGCCAGTGCCTGCCCTTGTCGCTGTCGGGGTCAAACCGGCAGCTCTCCCGCACACGCACCTTGATATTGTACTCGCCGGTACCCCACATGGGACGACCGTCGGCAAGCGGCATATACGAACGGGGCACGACAAACGAATCGCCTTCGACGTGGAGCAGATGGCCGTTAAGGTATGCATCGTGTTCGGCTCCGGCCGGCAACGCGGCCGCCCCGGCAAGAATATCCTTGCGCGAGTAGGTATACAACCGGACGTTGTCGGGTATTGAAATCTCAAAACTGAAAGTGCCCAACTCTACGTCGCGGTGTATCTGGACAGCCTGATTGATCCATGACGAATATATCGAGAAGCTGATACCTACGCGCAGGTTGTTGCGTTCGTCGAAACTGAAGCCGTTGCCGCCGGGGCGCACTATGCTGTCGCCGCGCACAGTCGCTTTCCCGTCGCGGAGGTCGTTCATAAGGCGTATGCCGTTGGCAGTGACATTTGGCAGATGGCACTGATAGGGATAGAAGGCCACCGAGTCGATGACGAGATTGAACTTACTGTGGCGGAAGATATGCTCGATTCGGTCCCGGTCAATCGAGCACGACAGGTACAATACCTCCCGGCCGTTGCGGCGTCCGCGAATTTCGATGCCGTCGAAATTCATATCCGAGGGGTCAACCGCTCCGTTGAACGAAGCGGAGTTGTAGAAGTCATTAAGCCCCTTTATGGAGGTTATGCTGTCCGTATAATTGTTCTCGTTCATAATCATGCGCATCCACTCCTGCTTCTGGCGCTGACGGTAGTGGGCGAGATTGAATGTCTCGGTGACGATGGCGTCCACAACTCCCGACACCAGTCCGAGCCCTACCGCCTTGCCCACGTCGGCTATTATGCCGCGGTCCTGGTCGCCGCCGTTCAGCTGGCTGACTGCTTCGGTGATTTCGGCCCTGGTCTCGGGAGGCATCCGGCGTACGCTGACCTCCCAGCTGTCCGTCTCGGCTCCGCGCGGAGTGCCACGATGCTGTGCTCCGGCCTGAACAGTGACAAGGCCGGCCAGCACTAATGTGATAATTGCTTTCTTGTTCATAAGTCAGTCTATCGCGTCAATCATTATAAATGCATGTGTATACTGTGGCGTGTTCAGCATCCGCGCACTCCCGGGAGCACACGCCGTTGGCACCTGTGCGGCCATTGTCGCCGCATCAAATACGGGCTGGCGCCCCTCCGGGACACCTCCGTCTCCGGCAGGAGCCGCAAAAAGGCTAAGGCGTGCCTTGTCAAAGGCTCCGTGTACAGTCATTCCGGCCGCGAGATTGCTGTAAAAGCCGCGCATGAGCCTGTAGGTAGCCCGGTCGCTGACACTCCACAGGCTGACCACAATTACTCCGGCTCCTGCATTCTTTATTCCGCGCTGCAGTCCGAAGACGCCGTCTGCCGTAATCTCGCCCAGGCCCGACTGGCACGCGGCGACAGTAAACAGGCGGCAGGCGCTGAGGTCCAGCCGAGACAGTTCGCGTGCCGACAGCAGTCCGTCGGCGGCAGACCCCGAGCCGTCGCGACCGGCGCCGAGATAGCCGTTGACTCCTGAGAGAGCTATGACGCTCTGCGACATCGTGTTGTCTTCGGCTACCGGCTTCATGTCGGTCGCCACAGGGGACTGCGACCTGAACTCGCCATGTGTCGACACAAGTATCGAACTGTAACGGGGAGCCAGCCTGCGGAAGGCGCCCTCGCCTGCATCGGCGCCGCGTACAAGCGTATCGCCGCCGTTTTCGCGCATCAGATATATCTCGCGGGCCTCGTCATTGCTGAGGCGAGGAAACGAAAACCCGCTGAACAGCGAATATGCTACGCTGTCATTGTCCATCATTCCCGCCTGCGTACGGTCAAGGTCGTAGTTGATTGCCCCCACAAACAGTGCGGGCGAATTTGCCGCAAGCGGCGCCGGCTTGTCCAGCAGCCGACGCGTCGACGTAAGACGACGCATCTCAAGGCCCGATACCTGCGGCATATATTCGATAGCCACACGGTGAAGATAGCCGTCGGGAGCGAAGTATACACGCCTCACCCCGTCAAGCGCCTGCAGCAGTTCCGGTGTCCACATCATATGCTGCAGTCCCTCGCTGTCATACAGGGCGTCCTTCCCTTTGAGCCGGGTCGAGGATATCCGGGCACCGTAGCGGCTTATAACCGAGTCGGGGTCGGTAAGACGCACGAACCGCGGGACGCACCCGGGACGCAGCACCAGCGCGGCCATACGGCTGCGGCCGTCTTTTTCGTACTGGACAAACTCTACGGCGGCCTGATTTTTATTCAGCCTGCGGCGTACATCCGCCCACGTGCAGTCGCGCGGAACAATGCCACGGTTCACCTCCAGCAGAAGCCCCTTGGCAAACAGTGTCACATCATACAGAAACCCGGCGTCCGCGTCCTCCAGGCGCATGCAGTCGGTGACAAAGGGCTGCAGGGCACTCCAGTAGTCGCCCCGCGCGCTGACATCCATACCGGGCATCCTGGCGAGCAAATCTTTTTTTTCGGCCGCGAAATACTCTTTGTAGGCCTTCAGGGCTCCTTTTTTGTCAGCGTCGGCCAACAGCAGAATTTTGGCATACATGCGGCATGCCCGACTGTATGCCATGCCGTCACGGAAAAGAGCGTTGTCAAGTTCGGTGCGTCCGCTCCGCACCGCCTCGCCCGTTCGGCCGAGCCGGGCCATACACAGCGCGCGGCTCATACGGCACACAAGCCAGTTGTCATCGCCCGGTTCATATATGCCCTCGAATTCCAAAATATCGTCGACGCGGTCCATGACCTCAAGCGCCGCCGCATAATCGCCGCGCCGATAGTGCAGCTGGGCGAGCTCGCGCAACAGCAGGACACGGTTACCGTGAAAATCGACATCAGGGTGCGCGCCAATGATTTCGCACCCGCGGCCGTAGTATTCGAGTGCCTTATCCAGCCGGTCACTCACATACTCGTAGTTGCCGTAAAGTTTAAGCGCCGCCACCTCGTAGTCAAGGCGCTCCTCCGCACCCGGTTCCGGCAGAAGCGACCACAGCGAGTCGGCGCATTCCAGAATACGCGAACGGTGGCTTGACTCGTACGCACGGTTCCCGTCCGATACAAGCCTGTCGAGCACAACATGCGCACATGCCTCTCCCGACACGACGGCAATGATGGATAATATGACCGCCAGACGCCTCATTCGCGGGAATTATGATTCAGCACCACGTATGACACCTTCTGCGCCGAAGCGTTCGTGACTTTCAGCGTCAGCCTGCTGCCCTTAGCGACAGACCCTGTAAGCCGCAGCGCGCCGCCACCCATATCCGAAACACCGAAGGGCCTGCCGTCCGACTCGGCAGTGGCCGTAACCGTCGCACCCGTGTTCTGATACGGCACTATGACGATAGTCTGGGCCCCCCAACGCCCCGAAAGGCTGAATGTCGCCGTCTTGCCCGGCTGCAGCGTCTTTTCGTACAGCGAATAGTTATAGCGCGAGTCAGCACCGTTGAGGTATCTGCCGCCGGCAACCTGATAGCGTTCCTTGCTCTCGGCGTTTGTCAGCACGGCATTAAGCCGGAAACCGGATACCCGCTCCGAAGCACGGCACTCCACGCTTCGGTCGGTGGCGAGCTCATCCATCGGAGTCCACTTTTTATCTGCGGCAAGCTTTTCTACAGCGCGGTCAAAAGCCGCACGGTCGCCTGACCGCAACGACCTCACTATATCCACCAGCCGGTCCAGCTCCCTGTCCTGGGCCTGTGTGCAGACGGGCAAGAGCAACGCCACCGTCAGCAGCACAAGTATGTCACGCCATCTCTTCGGGCCACAAGCGTTCGGTTTCATCATGAACGTATACTTTTTCCGGGAGCTCGCGCAGCGGCGGAAACTCCCGGGCTGTTTTTTTGCATCTCTCAATGTTGACCCGCGCAACACGGGTCAGTTCTTCGGTATCAGGACGTCGCGACGGACTGAAATCGAGGCATCGTGCCACTGTTTCGCTCAGTTCGGGCAACTCGCGGCGCAAAACCGGAACCGGGGTGGCGGCAGTCTGCACTTTTCCGCCAAGCCCCTGGAACACATGGCAGCCCATGAACAGATAGAACACTGTCGCCCCCAGCGCCCATACGGCCGAATAGCCCTCGGGCGCGGTAAACCGGGCATCGTGCGAAGTGGCCAGCTCGGACAGGTGAAAACCCGCTCCGTCGATAAGTATGTGCCTTGGCGACACCGGTGTACCGCTGTCGCGCATCTCCGCGGCGATGTCGCATATCAGCGTCCATGCCGTAAGCTCGTCGATGTCGCCGGCCAGGGCGTCCGCATCGCGCTCGGGGTACCAGGCCATGCTCCCTGTAGCGTTGCCCGCGGCATCGACACGTATCACCCGGCTGTTCGCCGCATCAAGGCGGTATCTGTCATTTATTCTGATATACATGATTTTTTCAGTCTGTCAATTTCGGAGAGTGGTACTGAATAGGCACGGTTGCCGTTGCGGTCGTCAATGACCGAAATCACGCCTACAGCCTTGAAGCCCGAACCGTCGCGCGTAAGCACTGGACCGCCCGAAAAGCCCGGACTGAGCCCTCCCTGGTGAGCCAGCATGAACAGGCGCGTCGAGTCTCCTTCGACCGTCGTCAGGGGCACGCGCAGGCGGTCGGTGGCGTAATCGAGTGTGTTGCCGGTGACTCCGGCCTCGGGAAATCCGGCGAAAGTGAGGACTGTCCTGTCCGCGTCCCCGAGCAGTCTGACTATATCATCGCTGCCGGCGGCCTCAATTTTTCCGGCGTATCCGAAGCGTGCCACGGCAATGTCGCCGAGCATCATGTCGCTGCGGGTGTACCGATGCGAGATACTGCGCCAGTACAGCGGGTTGTCAAATCCGCCAAGTTCCACTATCTCGTCGCCGGTATAATCGATGACAAAAGCGTCTGACGTAATGCCTGTCTGCGTACCGTCTGCCGCCGTCAGCGTAACATGCGACACCAGCCGGCATACATCGGCGCCGGCGAGCTGATTGGCTGTCTCGACGCGCAAAGCCGCCGCTACAGGCCACTCTTCGCTCTCGGGTATACGCCCGTACTCCTGCGGCTCCACCATATTGAGCCAGGGCTGCAGGCAATGGCGTGCCGTCACCAGCAGCGAGTCCGCCGTCAGAAATGCCGTACCCACCGGTCCCGAAGAACAGATGTATTCGTCGAGTATGCTGTCGCCGGCCACAAGTGTCAGGCGGTCTACGCGCGTGGTAAACAGCGACCCCTCGATATCAGCCCTCATACGGGCTGTTATCTCGTCGCGGCCGCTGTTCCGGAACTGCAGCCCTACAATCAGCCCGATTACAGCCACCGCCGCTGCAAGCACCCATAAGAGCCGTCCTTGTCCATGCACATGGGTCACTTCGGGCTTCTCCACCGCCCCTTCGGCTGTTCTGAAACGGAAAATGTTGCCGGCGCCGAAGTCAATGACGTCGCCGTCACCGAGATAATGCACCCGGTTGAGCGGTGTGCCGTTAACCTGTATCGGAAAATAACCGCTGAGGCGCACTATATGCCACCCGTAGCCGTCATGGTCCGGCGATATGCGCGCAAAGTCGACATCGACATATCGGCTGCGGTTGTCAAGACGGATGTCACAGCCGGGACACTGGCCGATGACAGTGTCTGCGTCGCCCGGCCGGCTGTAAATGCCGCTCCGTCCCCTTAATATGTAATGTCGGTCTTTCATCGCTTTTCATCTTCACTCATGTTCTTTTCCGGCACAGGCTCTGGCGATGAGCGGAATGGCCCGTGTCAGGTCGCGGTCGTACCGGCTTACAGGCTGCCCGCTTTCGTCAACGCCCAGTTCGCTGAAAGGACGCAGGTCATAGTGGGCGCCCCGCTCGTTTTTGAACTTCTTTTTAAGCGAAACCGGATTTCGGGCGGCATAACCGCTGTCGGCGAGCCGACGCCTCATGTCGTCCTCAACCTCAGCGGCCTCCCGGTCCGTACAGGGGCGTGTCCCCTGCATAAGGCGCTCCACACACCATCTGTTATGCTCGACAGCCGTCAGCAGCTCGATTTCTTTTGCCGTCAGGGCATAGTAGTTGCGCCAGTCGGCGGGGTCGTGACCCAGCAGCTCCATCTTTGCCGGTATGGCCATGGCGTTGTATATGTTCGAGCGGCGCATTACCGGATCGGTCAACGCCTGCCAGGCCCGCTCAACCTCATCTTCGGGCATTTCGACCGGCACCTCGCCCCGTTTGCGGATGTACTCGTAAAAATAGTTCAGATACCGTGCCGTCCTGAGCAATACCGACTCGTCCGCCGGGGCATGGACCTCTATCCGCGAGCCGGGAAGCCGGCGCCTCAGACTGGACATGTAACGCTCTCCGGTTCCGGCATCTTCATAGGCCAGCCGCACAACCAGGGATTGCCCCGCATCTGTGCTCCAGCGCCGCAGCTTTGCCTGCACAACCGGATTTGACAGACGCGCCACGACAAACTCCCACTCTACATCGACAAACTCGCTACGTCGTCCGTCATACTGCGGACGGTGTGTCTCCGGCGGTGTGTCTCCGGCCGACAGGTCAATTACGCGCCACCACGAATTGTCGAAAAGTTCCTGATACTCGAAAACAAAATCCTCGATTTCGGAACGGCTGCCGGCAAGCACGGTTATACGCGTTTTCTTACGCGCATCCGCTTCGAAAGCCGGCATATGGTACACCAGCGCGGCATGGCGCCCGGCTTCAAAAGCCCGCTCGCCACAAACCACTATATGCGCTGTCCTGTAAGTTTCCATAGGATTTGATAAGCCTTCCACGTCACATTATTGGCAGAGAGCTCCTCCTTCGGTTTATTTTTCTCCAAAGATAATCTTTTTTATTCATCCGCACAATATAAATGTCAATTTTTATTTGTGGCGCTAACTGCCTGTCAGAACTATCCGTAGCAACCGAAAACCATGCTTGCCGACAAAACAACAATTATTAAACATTGTAAATTATTTGCATTTTGCTTGTGACATGTTGACTCAGAACTCCCTGGCAGGCCCGAAGCGCATAGCCAACTTCATGGACTCGATTTTCGCCATCGGCGCCTCAAAAAAAGACCGGCCCTCCTCGCGCTACATCAAGCAGATTAAGAGCTTGTTTAACAATAAATGTTAACGACAGGGCTGTCAGTCGTCGAGCA
>CAZETN010000052.1:0-8214 GCA_964514475.1 uncultured Bacteroides sp. | reverse complement strand
AGGTCATGATTATAATAGTGTTAATGAAATTTACCAGACGGCCCTTGTTGTCGGTGAGGTGACCGTCGTCGAGCACTTGCAGCAGAATGTTGAACACATCCGGATTTGCCTTCTCGATTTCGTCGAACAGCACCACCGAGTAGGGTTTGCGGCGTACGGCCTCGGTCAGCTGACCGCCTTCGTCGTAGCCTACGTATCCCGGAGGGGCGCCAACAAGTCGGCTTACCGAGTGTTTCTCCTGATACTCGCTCATGTCGATACGGGTCATCATGTTCTCGTTGTCAAAGAGGTATTCGGCCAGTGCCTTTGCCAGCTCGGTTTTGCCGACACCGGTAGTGCCGAGGAAAATAAACGAGCCTATGGGCCGGCGCGGATCACTGAGGCCGGCACGCGACCGGCGCACGGCGTCGGCCACAGCACTGATAGCCTCCTCCTGACCTACGACACGGCGATGCAGTTCCTCCTCGAGATGCAGCAGTTTCTCTTTCTCGCTCTGCACCATCTTGGAGACGGGTATGCCGGTCCAGCGGCTTACCACGTCGGCGATATCGTCGGCGTCCACCTCCTCTTTGATGAGGGCTTTCTCGCCCTGCATCGACCGGAGCTGTTCCTGGGCTTTGGCGGTGTCGTCCTCGACGGCCTTGATTTTTGAGTATCGTATCTCGGCCACGCGCCCGTAGTCGCCCTCACGTTCGGCCTTCTCGGCCTCGAAGTTGAGCTGCTCAATCTCTACCTTGTTCTTCTGTATCCGGTCGATAAGGGCTTTTTCGGCCTGCCATTTGGCCTTGTATTCACGTTCTTCCTCGCGCATGGTGGCAAGTTCTTTCTCGATGTCCTTGACCTTGGCGTCGTCGCCCTCGCGCTTCAGGGCCTCGCGTTCGATTTCCTTTTGGGCGATGCGGCGCGTGATGTCGTCAAGAGCCTGCGGGACAGAGTCTATTTCCAGCTTCAGCTTGGCGGCGGCCTCGTCGACCAGGTCAATTGCCTTGTCGGGAAGGAAGCGATCGGTGATATAGCGCACCGACAGCTGCACCGCGGCGACTATCGCCTCGTCACGGATACGCACATGGTGGTGGTTCTCGTAGCGCTCCTTGAGGCCGCGGAGGATGGCAATGGCCGATGCCTCGTCGGGCTCGTCGACCATGACTTTCTGGAAACGTCGTTCGAGAGCCTTGTCCTTCTCGAAGTATTTCTGATACTCGTCCAGAGTGGTCGCGCCTATCGAACGCAACTCGCCGCGTGCCAGGGCCGGCTTGAGTATATTGGCCGCATCCATCGCGCCCTCGCCTTTGCCGGCTCCGACCAGCGTGTGGATTTCGTCGATAAACAGAATTATGTCGCCATCCGACTGGGTGACTTCGTTGACGATTGCCTTAAGGCGTTCCTCAAACTCGCCCTTATATTTGGCACCGGCCACCAGAGCGCCCATGTCGAGCGAGTAAATCTGCTTCGAGCGCAGGTTTTCGGGGACATCACCGCGCACTATGCGGTGCGCGAGCCCTTCGGCTATGGCGGTTTTGCCGGTGCCGGGTTCGCCGATGAGCATAGGATTGTTCTTGGTGCGCCGGCTCAGAATCTGCAGCACTCTGCGGATTTCTTCGTCACGTCCGATCACAGGGTCGAGTTTGCCGCTGCGGGCACGCTCATTGAGGTTTATGGCATATTTCGACAGGGCGTTGTAGGTATCCTCGGCCGACTGGTCGGTGGCCTTTTTGCCCTTACGTAGTTCTTCGATGGCAGCGCGAAGGTCCTTCTCGGTAAGACCGGCGTCCTTGAGGATGGTGGCCGCAGTCGATTTTATCTCGAATACAGCCATCAGTATTGCTTCGAGGGTGACGTACTCGTCGCCCTGTTTTTTTGCGATGTCAAGCGATTTCTGAAGCACGTCGTTACTGGTGCGGCTCAGATACGGCTCGCCGCCCGATACCTTGGGTTCGGCGGCAATCGCACGGTCAACCTGGGCCTCAAGTCCGGCAAGGTTGGCGCCGATTTTCTGGAAGATGAATTTGACCAGACTTTCGCCTTCGGTCATTACTCCCTTGAGCAGGTGTACCGGCTCCACGGCCTGCGACCCCGACGAACGCGTAAGTTCGACCGCTTTCTGAATGGCTTCCTGCGACTTGATTGTAAAGTTGTTGAAGTTCATATAATTAAGCTTTGTAGTTATTTTAATTTTCCGATAGGACTGCTGCAATATACGAGTTGAAAGACCTCTTTGTGAAAGCCATGTGCGTGATGAAGCCTTCGAAAGAATGACATCTCAATAAATCTAACAATCCAAACCTTTCATTGTTTCATCCCTACGTAGCAAAACCCATGCCAAACCGTGCCTGCTCTCCCCTCACACTGTCCGTCAGGTCTTATACGGATATTATAGGGCGACAGCTGCTGTAATAGCCGTAATCGATAAAAAAATAAATTTTACTCCATAAATCCATAATTCCGGAAAAAAACGTTATCTTTGTCGTACAAAGCCTATGCGTATTATACTTAACAACATATATTACTGACATGAAAGATCTTAAAGGAACCAAGACCGAGAAAAACCTCCAGGAGGCTTTTGCCGGTGAGTCGATGGCACGTAACAAGTACACTTATTATGCTTCGAAGGCCCGCAAGGACGGCTACGAGCAGATTGCAGCCATCTTTGAGGAAACCGCCAACAACGAAAAGGAGCACGCCAAACTGTGGTTCAAGGCCCTGCACGGCGGTGACGTGCCCGAAACACCCGCAAACCTTGTCGATGCCGCCGCCGGCGAGCATTACGAATGGGAGGACATGTACGCCCGCATGGCCCGCGAGGCCGAGGAAGAGGGCTTCAAGGACATCGCCCGTCAGTTCCGCATGGTCGGCGAAATCGAGAGCCACCACGAGGAACGCTACAAACGCCTGCTGGCCAACATCGAAGAGGGCATAGTGTTCTCACGCGAGGGTGACACCGTATGGATCTGCCGTAACTGCGGCCACATCCACATCGGTAAGAAAGCTCCCGGTGTCTGCCCCGTCTGCAAACACCCCCAGGCCTTTATGGAAATCTATCCCGACAATTACTGACTTACGATTAGTGGCTTCGGCATGGTACTGTGACTCAGGAACATACATGGTACTGTGACTCAGGAATATAGTTGCACGGGCCCATGAAAACCGACAGGCGGCATGTCCCCTCGCGGGGATATGTCGCCTGTGGTTTAGTATTAGTCGGGATTCTTACCGCCACACAGTGGCTTTCCATATAAAAATTGTATATTTGCGGCAAAACTAAATAAGAGGCTGATGATATGATACGTGGATTAAGACGGATTTGCGCTGTTACGGGCGTTGCCGTGGCCGGCATCGCGGCTTTGGCGTGTACTTCGCGGGCTGATGGCGGCAGAGACAGAGGCGCGCGGATGTCGCGTGTCCTGACGGACAGCATCTCGCAGATTGTGGCCGGCTGTCCGGCCGAGGTCGGCGTCGCCGTCATTGTCAACGATATCGACACCGCCGTCATCAACAACCGGAGCATCTATCCGATGATGAGCGTGTTCAAGCTGCATCAGGCTCTGGCCGTCTGCGACAGGTTAGACCGGGACGGTATTTCGCTTGACACGATGCTGACCTTGCAGCGCGATAAGCTCGACGCCAAAACCTGGAGCCCCATGCTGAAGGAGCATCGGGAGGACACAATCACGATGCCGCTCACGCAGCTGCTGCGGTACTCGCTGACACAAAGCGACAATAACGCGAGCAATGTTATGTTCGGCCGGCTGGTCGGAGTCGCCGCGACCGACAGTTTCATCGCCACGATTATTCCGCGCCCTGACTTCCGGATAGCATATACCGAATCCGAAATGTCGGCCGATCACGCCAGGGCATATGCCAATTACACGTCGCCCCTCGGAGCTGCGATGCTGATGAACCGGCTGTTTGCCGACTTCCTCGTCAGCGGCGAAAAGCAGAATTTCATAAAAAGGACGCTTGGCGAATGTGTCACCGGCAAAGACCGTATAGCAGCTCCGCTCATCGGCAAGAAAGGGGTGACCGTCGCCCACAAGACCGGCTCGGGCTACACCGACAACGGCATACTCGCCGCCCACAACGACGTGGCCTACATCACCCTGCCCGACGGCTCGCACTACACCCTGGCCGTATTCGTCAAGGACTTCAAAGGCGACGAAGCCGGGGCCTCAAAGGTTGCCGCCGCCATCTCCGCCGCCGTATACTCGTCAATAACTGAAAATCCGCAAGCAATCCGGAGATACGCCGGACGGCCGTAGGGCACGCATCCATCCATCGCCCGGGCATTTATCGGGACACCGTAGGGGCTAAACGTATGCCGGTCAGAACATACGAAATTTGAATCAATAATATAAAATCCGAATAACAGCAGACTAAAATGCGCCTTACCGTGAAACTGATAACCAGACTGTTTTATATTGCCTGGGGTACGCTGCTGGTCCTGGCCATATGCGGTGTCTTAATAACTACAGCTGCCGACATTGACGAAGCGGTGGTGCTGGGAATAGCCTACCTGCTGTCACTGACCTCGAGCAGGCTCTGCCTCAGGAAAAAGCCGAAGACTGCCCTCGGCAATCTTATAGCTATGGTTTTATACAACGCATTGCTGGTATATAACTTCGAATTCAACAGTCAATACGGAGCGGGGCTTTTATGGTGGTTTTATATATTGATATTGAACACCCTCCATTCGTTATTCCTGTTATTTTACATACTTGCCGTACGCTATATGGCGAAGTATTACCGGGAATAAAAGGTTTGAGCTTGTTCAATAATAAATGTTTACGACAGACTCTGCGACGCTGAAGCAACTTTAATACATATTCACGCTCCGGGCAAATAATAATAAAGCAGCATGTCTGTTAACGCGGGTAAAAATACTGACGTCACGCTGTCGTTAACATTTATTATTAAATAAACTCTAAAACAGTGGGTGGTGCCGTATCAGCCCAGGTAGGACTGGAGCAAGGTGCTCTTCGAGCCCCGGAGGGTGCTGATGGCCTTTTCCTTGATCTGGCGCACGCGCTCACGCGAGAGATTGAACTTGGCGCCTATTTCTTCCATTGTCAGCTCCTGGCTGCCGATGCCGAATACCATCATCAGGATTTCGCGCTCGCGGTCGGGCAGCTGCTGAAGCACACGGGCCATGTCACGTGACAGGCTTTCCTGATTGAGGCCCGAGTCGGTGGAGGGGGCGTCGTCGTACGACAGCTTGTCGGCCATTGTGGTGGTACCGTCCTCGGCGAGCGGTTCGTCAAGCGAGGCGTGCTGGCCGCTGGCTTGCAGAGCCTCCGAGATTTTTTCGGCAGGGACATCGAGCTGCATGGCAAGTTCGTCGACTGACGGGCGACGGTGGTTTTCCTGTTCGAAAGCTGCTACGGCCTTGCGTATTTTGCTGAGCTCACCGATGCGGTTAAGAGGCAGGCGCACTACACGACCCTGCTCGGCAAGCGCCTGAAGAATGCTCTGGCGTATCCACCATACGGCGTAGCTGATAAACTTGAAGCCACGGGTCTCGTCGAATTTCTCGGCAGCCTTGATAAGGCCGAGGTTACCCTCGTTGATGAGGTCGGGCAGCGGAAGTCCCTGGTGCTGATATTGCTTTGAAACCGAAACCACAAAACGTAGATTTGCACGCACCAGTTTGTCAAGAGCTGCGCGGTCGCCCTCGTGAATGCGCTGGGCCAGCTCGATTTCCTCGTCGATGGTGAGTCGCGGCTCGCGGCTGATGTCCTGTAAATATTTGTCCAGTGCTTCGGAATCACGCGCAGTGATACCGGCAGTAATCTTAAATTGCCTCATAAATCTGCTTTAGAAAATACTGAAATTTTGTGTCACTCTATCTAAAAACAGCCCCGTGATGAAATTAAGAGCAGAACGGCTGTCCTGAAAAATAAAAAGCCGGAATACGGGGTAACGCCCCGGGACGTTTCAAACACGAGCTAAAAAAATCACGCAAAGGTAACAAATTTTTGGCGCAAATCAAAATCCGCTATCCAAAAACCGTAAAATCCGGTCATAAACCTATATGTTTTTGTCTTTTTGACACCATGTACCGGTCAGGCTGTACCCGGCGCTGTTGAACAAAATAAGGCCACGGGGTATTATTATAGATACAACAGCCCGGCTAAGGACCGAATACTTTCAAAAATCCGCAATCATGAGACAACTGAAGATAGCGCCTTCTATTACTCGGCGCGATGGCGAAATACTTGACAAATACCTGCAGGAAATCGGCAGAGAGGAGGTGCTGACTCCCGACGAGGAGGTGGAACTGGCCCATCGCATCCACGAGGGCGACCGCAAGGCCCTTGACCGGCTTGTGCGCGCCAACCTGCGTTTTGTCGTGTCCGTGGCCAAACAGTACCAGAACCAGGGCATGTCGCTGCCCGACCTTATCAACGAGGGCAACATCGGCCTTATCAAGGCCGCCGAGAAATTCGACGAGACCCGCGGCTTCAAGTTTATCAGCTACGCCGTATGGTGGATACGCCAGAGCATTCTTCAGGCCATGAGCGAACACGGGCGCATAGTACGTCTGCCGCTGAACCACATCGGGTCTATCAGCAAAATACAACGGGCCATGGGCGATTTCGAACAAGAGAACCAGCGCCGCGCGTCGGCCGAGGAAATCGCCGACAGACTCGGTCTTCCGGTAGACAAGGTCAAAAGCTCGATGAGTGTGTCGGGACGCTCGGTGTCGGTGGACAGTCCCATCCACGAGGACGACGACAACACGCTGCTGGATGTCATCACCGGCGACGAGCCGGATACTGATTCGGCCCTTAACCGCGAAAGCCTTACTTCGGATATCGAGCGCGCCCTCAGTCAGTTGCCGCGACGCGAGAGCGACATACTGCGGGCGTTTTTCGGCATAGGCCAGAGCGAACTGTCGCTTGAGGAAATCGGCGAGAAATACAGTCTAACACGCGAACGCGTGCGTCAGATCAAGGAAAAGGCGCTGCGCCATATAAAAAAAGAATACTCGGGCACGCTCAAGGCTTACCTGGGCTGACAGTGACACGACAGAGCGTCCGCAATCAACGCCCGTTGGCAATATAATAGGCGATCACCCTTATTTAAGCGCCGCGGAATGCCGTAATTGTCATTTTTTTTGTATTTTTGCAACACCGTAACCCCATGAAGCATAACGGGCGCGCCTGAACAGACTCCGGCGCCACCGGCACACGAAAAGCACCGGGACCCGGCTCCCGGGGGACATAAGCCCCGTGCCGTTTTGTAATGCCATGATATCCTACGACGCAGAATTTATTCAAAAACCAATCAACGCTCTGTTTATACCATGTCTAAACAACCCGACTTAAGTTTCTGGAAACTGTGGAACATCAGTTTCGGATTTTTCGGCGTTCAGATTGCCTACGCGCTTCAAAGCTCGCAGGTAAGCCGTATCTTCGCAACAATCGGCGCCGACCCCCACGACTTGTCGTACTTCTGGATTCTTCCGCCTCTGATGGGCCTTATCGTACAGCCTATCGTAGGCATCTTCAGCGACAAAACCTGGTGCCGTATGGGACGCCGTCTGCCCTATCTGGTTGCGGGAGCCCTGGTGGCCATCATCGTCATGTGTCTGTTGCCTAATGCCGGATCATTCCACTTCACGGTTCAGTTCGCCATAATCTTCGGCCTGATCATGCTGATGTTCCTGGATACATCCATCAATATGGCCATGCAGCCATTCAAGATGCTTGTGGGCGACTTTGTCAACGAAAAACAGAAGGCCAAGGCCTACTCCATCCAGTCGTTCCTCTGCAATGCCGGCTCGCTGGTAGGATATATCGCACCCATTGTCCTGGCACTGTTCCTGGCCAACACCGCCCCCGAGGGCGAAGTTCCGCCCACTGTAACCTGGTCGTTCTACATCGGCGCTGCCATCATGGCCCTGTGCGTCATCTACACCCTGGCTAAAGTCAAGGAGATGCCCCCCGCCGAGTATGCCGCATATCACGGCATCGATCCCGCGGCCAAAAAAGCCGAGAAGAAAGGCAGCGAAAATGTGCTGCGTCTGCTGGCCAAGGCACCCAAAGTGTTCTGGACAGTAGGACTGGTACAGTTCTTCTGCTGGGCCGCGTTCCTGTTCATGTGGACCTACTCTACCGACGCCATCGCCAACCATGTCTTCAAAGCCCCTGCCGTCGAACGCGTGACCGGAGTTACCGTCAACGGCAAGTCATATCCCGCGAAGCATCTCTTCGCCGA